>DASQVF010000209.1:0-2414 GCA_035640915.1 Propionibacteriaceae bacterium | reverse complement strand
TGAACGGACACTCCGCCGCTGCTCTGACCTCGGCGGACGTGACGGCCGGCGTCGCCGAGACCGACAGTGCGCCGGCCGACGGCCGGGTTGACCAGCCGGAGGGCGAGGTCGAGCCGGCGTCCACCCCACCCGGCGGGACGGAGCCGCCGGAGCGGCTCACGGATGCGGGAGACGGGAGGCGCCGGTCCCGTCGACGGACCGGGCTGCTGGCCGCGGCCCTCACCGTGTTCCTGGCCATCGTCCTCGGGGTGACCCTGGCCTACACGCTGCCCGGTCGCAATGCGGTCACGCCCACCACGGCGCCGGCCACCACCGTTCCGATCCCCCCGCAGGCCAGTCCCAGCCCGGAGCCGACTCCGGAGTCGACGCCGACACCCAGCCCGGAAGCGAGCCAGAGCCTCGAGCCGGGAGCGCTGCCGCCCGGCGTGGAGGACTGTTCCGACCTCGGGGCGAACGTCTACTGCGCGACCCAGCCGGAGTGCTGGGGCGGTGTGCGGTCCTTCGCCGATGCACCGGGGCTCTCCGACCCGGTGGACTGCTACCAGGAACACGTCTACCAGACCTTTGCGGTCGGGAGGCTGGACATCTTTCCGCGCCGCCAGTCCACGCTCGAGGACGTGCCCGAAGTGAAGGCAACGTGCACCCAGGCAGTCGCCAATTCTAGACTGGCCAACGAGGCCGATTGGCGTGACGACTGGAAGGTCCTCTCGCTGCCGCCGCAGGCCGAGACAGAGGACTTCTTCCGCTGCATCTTCGGCGGCGACACCCGCACCACGCCCATCGCCCTGAAGGGCTAGTGACTGCGCACAACGCTCAGCGGGCGTTCGCCAGCCGCTCGATGCCGTCCAGCAGCCAGCTGATCATGCGCTCCACGTCGTATCCCGCCGGGTCGTCGAAGCCGCCGCGCGACCAGATGTCGAACATCGTCGGGTAGCGCTTCTCGTCGAAGTAGGTGGTCCAGAAGCTCGACCGGGACTCCCAGTAGGCCTCGGCCGACACGCCGGTGTGCCGCTCCTCGGCCGCGTCGCTGATCATCGACCGCGCCGCGCCGAGTAGCTGCCAGCGGATCAGGTTGGTGATGGCGACGTTCTCCGCACCGGTGAAGCCGGCGGCGTACATGGCGGCGTAGAGCGCCTCCTCCACGTCCAGCACGTTCGGCCCGGTCGGCAGCCGGGCCATGTTGTAGTCCAACAGCCAGGAGTGGTCACGATAGGTGCGCCAGGTCGCCCGCATCCAGGCCTCGGTCCGCTGCCGCCACCCGAGCGCGGGATCCGGGATGCCGTGGTCGGCGTACACCCGGTCGATCATCAGCTCGATCAGCTCGGAGCGCCCCGGCACGTAGGTGTAGACCGACATCGCGCCGATCCCCAGCCGGCCGGCGACCTTGCGGATCGAGAGCGCGTCCAGTCCCTCCGCGTCGGCGATGGCGACTCCGGCGTCGACCACCTCGGTCAGCCGGGTACGCGGGCGCGGGCCGCGGCCGGCGGGCGGCGGTTGCGGGTTCCACAGCAGCTCGATCACCCGGCGGCCCTCCGGCGTACCGACGTCGGGGGTGTTCTCGGAGCCCGGGTCGGTCGCGCTCATCTGCTTCGTCCTTCCCGTGATCGGAAAGTGTCAGAACCCGCTGGCATGGTTATTCCCGTACAGCGTATGCTGTTCATACTCAGTACAGCGTACGAAGTTACGCGGAAGGACGGGCGATGATCCATACGGAGCAGCTGAGACGGCACTTCGTGAGCAAGAAGGAGACCGTCGAGGCGGTCAAGGGCGTCGACATCGACGTCGCGCCGGGCGAGCTGGTGGCCTTCCTCGGTCCCAACGGTGCGGGCAAGTCGACCACGCTGCGGATGCTGACCACCCTGCTGCCGCCGACCTCGGGCCGAGCCTGGGTCGCCGGCGCGAGCATCGTCGAGGAGCCGGCCGTGGTGCGCTCGCGGATCGGCTACATCGGTCAGGGCAGCGGTGGCGGACACAGCTTCCGGGTCCGGGACGAGCTGGTGATGCAGGGCAAGTTCTACGGGATGAGCTCGGCCGATGCGGCGGCACGGGCGACCGAGCTGATGCAGACGCTGGACCTGACCACGCTGGGCAGGCGGGCGGTGAGCACCCTGTCCGGGGGCCAGCGGCGGCGCCTCGATGTCGCGCTGGGCCTGATGCACAGCCCGGCGCTGCTCTTCCTCGACGAGCCCTCGACCGGGATGGACCCGCAGAACCGGGCCAACCTCTGGGAGCACATCGACCGGCTGCGGGAGCGGCAGCAGACCACGATCGTGCTGACCACGCACTACCTCGAGGAGGCCGACACGCAGGCCGAGCGGGTGCTGGTGATCGACCACGGACAGATCATCGCCGACGACACCGCGCCCAACCTCAAGGCCACGCTGGCCGGCGACCGGATCGCGGTGACCGTCGAT
>DASQVF010000208.1:0-14989 GCA_035640915.1 Propionibacteriaceae bacterium | reverse complement strand
TCGCGCTGCGGACCCAGCAGGTCCTGGCCGAGGAGACCGGGGTGGCCAACGTGGCCGACCCGCTGGGCGGATCCTGGTACGTGGAGGCCCTGACCGACGCCATGGAGGCCGAGGCCGAGGCGATCTTCGCCCGGATCGAGGAGCTGGGCCGCGGGGCCGTGGAGCACCCGATCGGGCCGATGACGTCCGGGATCCTGCTGGGAATCGAAGAGGGCTGGTTCACCGGACAGATCGCCGACGCCGCGTTCCGCTACCAGACCGAGCTGGAGAAGGGCGACAAGAAGATCGTCGGGGTGAACGTGCACACCGCCACGGTCAGCGGCTCGCTGGACATCCTCCGGGTCGGGCACGAGGTCGAGCGGGAGCAGTGCGCGGCGCTGGCGGAGCGCCGAGCCGCCCGGGACGACGTCGCGGTCCGGGAAGCGCTGGACGGGCTGGTCGCGGCCGCGCGGACCGACGCCAACCTGATCGAGCCGATGCTGGCCGCCGCTCGGGTCGAGGCCACGCTGGGCGAGATCTGCAACGCCCTGCGAGCCGAGTGGGGCGAGTACGCCGAACCGGCCCGGTTCTGAGCGACCGCCGGGTCAGCCCTTGGTCGCGCCGAGGGTCAGGCCGGAGATGAACTGCTTCTGCAGGAGGAAGAACACCAGGATCGGTGGCAGGGCCACGATCACCGACCCGGCGGAGAGCAGGTTGTAGTCGACGAAGAACTGGCCCCGAAGGTTGTTCAGCGAGCTGGTCACCGGGAACTTGCTGCCCGTCTGCAACAGCGCCGTCGCCCAGAAGAACTCGTTGTAGATCCAGACCACCTCCAGCGTCGCCAGGGCGGCCAGGGCCGGCCGGCACAGGGGCAGCGTGATCTGCCAGAACTGGCGGAACACGCTGGCCCCGTCGACCTGGGCCGACTCGTACAGCTCGTGCGGCAATGCCTTCATGTAGTTGCTCAGCACGAAGGCACAGAAGCCGGTCTGGAAGGCGGTGTTGATCAGGATCAGGCCCAGATGGCTGTTCAGCATGGTGCCGGAGTCGTTGATCCACTCCGGCATCGGGATCGCTCGAAAGGCGCGGTAGACCGGGATCAGCAGCGCCTGCGGCGGCAGCAGGTTCGCGGCCAGGAACACTCCGAGCAGGGTGAGGTTGAGCTTGAAGCTGAACCGGGCCAGGACGAACGCGATACAGGAGGCCAGGAGCAACGTGAGGAACACCGCCGGGACCGTGATCAGGACGGAGTTCAGGAACGTCTGGATGAAGTTTCCGCGTTCCCAGGCGTTCTGGTAGTTGGCCAGGGTGAACCCGCCGAACGAGGCATAGCCGTACGTCGCGGTGTAGTTGTAGTCGCGGAAGGAGTTGAGCAGCGCCCAGACCAGCGGGAAGAGCCAGGACAGAGCCGTCACGATCAGAAAGGCTTGGAGGACCGCCCGCGCCGGAGTGAGCCGTCGCCGGCGCTCCCCGGGGAGCCCGTTGGCGGTGGATCGGGCCGCCGGCCGGGACTCGGCGGTCGTGGTCGCGGTCACTGCTTGGCCTCCCGGAACACGATGTTCAGGTAGATCACCACGAACACCGACGACATGATCAGCATGATCGTGGCCAGGGCCGAGCCGAAGCCGATCCGGCTGGCCTCACCGATGATGTTCTGGGTGACCAGGGCGGCGATCAGCTCCAGGCCGTTCCGGCCCTTGTTGATCACCCACACCAGGTCGAACAGGCGCAGCGAGGTGATCACCGTCACCACCAGCACGATCAGGTTGATCGGTCGCAGCACGGGCAGGATCACCCGGAAGAAGGTCGCCCACTGGTTCGCCCCGTCCACCGCCGCGGCCTCCCGCAGCCCCGGGTCGACCGACTTCAGGCCGGCGAGGTAGAGCAGCATGATGTAGCCGGCGTGCTGCCACCCGGTCGCGACCATCACGGCCCACAGGTTGTACCGGGGGTCGCCGTACCAGTCGATCGTCCACCCGGTCACCGCGTTGATCAGGCCCTGGTCCCGGGAGTACAGCAGCTGCCAGATGAAGCCGGTCAGGGCCAACGACAGCACCACGGGCAGGTAGTAGGCCGTCTGGTAGAAGCGGCCCCCGCGGAGCTCCTTGTCGAGCAGCACGGCGAGGAACATCCCGAACGCGCTGACGATGAACAAGAAGAGCAGGAAGACCAGGTTGTGCTGCAGCGCCGGCCAGAACGGTGGGTAGATCGTGAAGATGTTCTTGTAGTTGGTCAGGCCAATCCACTGGATCGTGTCCAGACCGCCGATCCCCTCCCACCGGGTGAAGCCCAGCAGCACCGACGACAGCGCCGGCAGCCAGATCAGCAGCACGACCAGCAGGGTCGGGATGGTGACCATCAGCGCGATCGCGACCTTGTCGCCGGTGCTCATCTTCCGCCGCCGCCGGCCCTGGGTGGCCGCGCCCTCCGTCGTGCGGTTGCGGACCCGACGGGCCGGCGTCGGGGTGGGAGCCGTTGTACTCATTCGCCGAAGCCTCTATGCGCTCAGCCGGCGAAGATCGACTTCTTCTGCTCCTCGAGGCTCTTCGTCAGACCGTCGATGTCGTCCGGGTTCTTCAGGAAGCTCTGGAAGGCCGGGATGACGACCGTCGACGCGAAGTCCGGGCGGGTGTCCCGGTCGAGGAACTGCGCGATGTTCTTCTGCTGGGTGACCAGCTCGGCCGACTTCTTCTGCAGCGGCGTGTAGAGGTTGGTGTCGGCATTGGCGTTGACGGCGATGAAGGGCAGCTTGGTCGCGGCCACCGCCGCGGCCAGCGAGTCGGGGGAGGCCAGGTACTTCAGGAACGCCTTGGCCCCCTCCTCGTTCTTCGGGTTCGCCGACATGCAGTGACCGTCGATCGGGGCGTCCAGGGCGTCGGCGCCGATGGCCGGGTCGACCTCGGGGAAGGTGAACAGGTCGATGTCCGCGCGCTCGTTCTCCGGGAACTGCTCGTTGAGGAAGGTGCCGAGCAGGTACATGCCGGACTTCTTCTGCTGCAGCGACTGCGCGGCTTCCTGCCAGGTGCGGCCGAGGGCGTCCGGCTGGTGGTAGGGCAGCAGACCGCGCCAGGTGTCGAACACCTTCTTGACCTCGGGCGAGTCCCAGGCCTTGTTCCCCGCCATCAGGTCGATGTGGAACTGGTAGCCGTTGATGCGCATGTTGAGGGCGTCGAAGGTTCCCATCGCCGGCCAGCCGTCCTTGTCGGCGAAGGCGAAGGGCACCAGCTTGTCCTGCTGCATCTGCTTGGCCAGGGAGGTCAGCTCGTCGAAGGTCTTGGGGACCTCGTAGCCCTTCTCCTCCCAGACCGACTTCCGGTAGAAGATCGCCCATGGGTAGTACGACACCGGGGCGAAGTACTGCTTGCCGTCGTCGCCGGTCGATGCGGCCTTGAACGACTCACCGACGCCCTCGAGGGGCCAGATGTCGCTGACATCGCCGACCAGACCTCGGGAGGCGAAGAACTTCAGCCGATACCCGGCGAACCAGGTGAAGACGTCGTCCGGGCTGCCCTGCAGGTAGTTGTTGATGTTCTCCTGGAAGGTGTTGTGCTCGACCGCGTTGATCGTGACCTGGGCTCCCGACTTCTTGGTGAAGTCGGCGGCCTGTGCGTCGAACTGCTTGGCGAACGTGGTGCCGCTCTCGTTGGTGCCCCAGGTGACGGTGCCGCCGACGCTGCCACCGGCCTCGCCACCGGCTCCACCCTCTCCGCCGCCGGAGTCGCCGCCGCCGCAGCCGGCCAGCGCAGTCGGCAGACCGACAGCGGCCGTGACGCCGAGCGCGGTCTTGAACAGGGAGCGCCGGCTCAGGTTGGACAGCCCGGCCACCGAGGGCGGGACCATCCGGGCGAGGTACTCGGCTTCAGACTCGGGACGCGACACTGTGCCTCCAGGTAATCGAGAGCGACCGCCCACCAGAGCCCGAATGCTCATGTCGGTCGCGCCCTCAGCACACCCCCGAGCCCGCTCTTTGTCAAGGAAGCAAGGGCTATCAGATGCCATGTCGTGACCGGTGGAGCTGTCGGGGCAGGCCGACGGGAACTGGCAGCCTGAGTCAGGTCCAGTAGAGAAGCGTGGCCTCGGGCAGTCGCTCGGCCAGGGCCGATGCGAACCACTGCCGCAGCTCGGTCATCACCGGCCGCGGGTAGACATACTTGAGTCCGCCGAACTTCGAGCGCTTCTGGCTGCGCAGGTCCTCCTCCATCTCGAGCTTCGTCTGCGGGTACCAGGACAGCAGCACGTCCTTGCTGGCCGGGGTGAAGCGGTGGGTGATGATCTCGGCCGTGAGGTCGAGGTTCTCCACACCGTGCAGCGCCGCGGCGACCTGGTTCAGCAGCGTGCCGTACTCGTCGGCGTAGCCTGGCACCGGCATCACTGGGGCGATGGTCAGCCCGACCGGGTAACCGGCCAGCGCCAGGGTGCGGAGCGCGGCGAGCCGATCCGGCGTCGGGCTGGTGCCCCCCTCGAAGCGCCGGGCGACGGCCGCCGCATTGACCGAGAACCGGACCCGGGTCCGCCGGCGGTGGTCCAGGGTCGGCAGGTCACCGAGGGCCGCGAACTTGGTGGTGAAGCGCAGCGAGACGTCCGGTCCGTAGTCGCCCGCCCCGACCCGGGCGATCGCCGTGCCCAGGGCGCCGGTGAGGTGCTCGATGCCGAGCGGGTCGGTGTAGCAGGACAGCTCGAACGTGGTGCCCTCGTGGCCCCGCGCAGCCGTGCCGCTGGTCACGGAGCCGCGTCCGGCGTGCGTGCCGATGCCGCTCAGCACCTCGTCGAGATTGGCGTACACCCGGGTGATCGGCGGACCGGCGAGGGAGCCGGCCAGATAGCAGTACTGGCAGTGCGCCGGGCAGCCGCGGGCCAGGTCGATGCGCCAGTCCGCGCTGGGCGGGATCGGCTGCGGCTTGCGCACGCTGGGCGGTGCGACGACCACCGCCAGGGTGCTCTTCGCCCGCGCGTACGCCTCGCGCTCGGTGCCTGCCGACAGCCCGGTGAGCCGGTCGCCCGGCAACAGCTCGATGTTGCTTGCTCCGGCGGCCTCACAGCGCCGGATGATCTCGGCGGCGTACGGCTGCTCAGCGGCCGACCGGGTGACCAGGACCCGCTTGGGAAGCCAGCGGCGAGAGGAGGTGGCGGGGCGGGGAAGAACTGTCGTCGTCGGCATCACCAAGATCAACGCTGGGCCGGTCCCAGACCTTCCGGCCGCAGTGTGGGACTGGTCACTGTGGGACTGGTCACTGGGGCAGCGCCTCCCGCGCGTCGACCCAGGTCGACCGGTCGGCCGGGTCGGTGACGACCCGGAGGTTGCCCTCGACCGATCGGACGCGGTCGATGGCACGCCGTACGGCCGGATCGTTCCCCGCCGCGGTCTGTCCGACCGCACCGAAGGTGCTGACGCAGAGGAACCACCCCTGCTCCGGTCGGCAGGTCCCGACCTCGCCGCCGCCGAGGTACACCTGCGCGTCGAGTGCCCTTCGTCCACTCTCGCGGGCGAGATCGTCGGAGGAGAGGCGGACCAGGATCTGGTCGCCCTCGAACGGTTGCCGACTGGTGCCGAGCAGCGCAAGAGGCGTTTCGCTGTCGTAACCCACGCCGGTGACGCGAAAGCCCTCGGGCAGGCGGTCCAGGGTGAACGGAAGCGACACGCGCTCGCCCGTGGTGAAGCGAGTCCGCTCCGCCATGCCCAGCACCGCCGACCGATCGCGTCGGTCGTCGCAGACCAGCGTCACCTCGCCGCCGTCTCCGTACGGCCAACGCACGCCGGCTCCGTCGGAGTAGCCGTCGGAGAACTGGACGGGGCGACCGTTGACCCAGGCCCGTTCGCTCTGGTCGGGCGAAGTGACTCGGTTCTCGCGCGGCGCGGATGGCAGCGAGGCGATCAGCTCACATCGACGGCCCTCCCCGCTCAACTGGAGAAACTCCTGGTCATGGATCACCGCATGCAGGCCGGTCCGCCATCCCGGTGGCGGGTCGAGGGCCAGAGCGAAGACCCAGTCGCCGGCGGTACGGAGCGGCAGCGGCCGGAGCATCCTCACCGTCGGCACGGCCAACGCGGCCAGCAGCGCCAGGCCCAGCGCGACCGCGACCAGCCGCGTTCGTCCCCGCCGGCGTCGGGCGTCCTGCTCGGCGCGGAAGCGGGCCGCTCGGAGCGCCTGCGGCTCCGGGACGCGCCACGACAGCGCCTCCAGCGTGGCCCGAACGGCGAGCGGGTCAGCGCCCAGCTCCCGTTCAGCGGACTCGATCCGTCGGCGCAGCGCCGTCGGGCTCAGCTCGAGGATGCCGGCGACCTCACCGAGGGTCAGCCCGGACAGCCGAACCAGCACCAGGGCGGCTCGGTCGGTTGGGCTCAGGGCGACGAGCCGGTTGACCACCTCCTCCTGCTCTGCGGGCAGGCTGCCGGCCGGCGGTGTGAGCGCCGGAGGTCGTCGCAGGTACTGCTGGACCAGCAGGCTGCGCAGCGCGGCCTCGTCCGCGGCTCGACGCGCGGCGGAGGCGGCCATCGTCTCGGCGATCAGCCGGGCCGCCGAGTCGGCGTCGCCGGTGAGTGCAGCCGCGAGTCCGGTCAGCTGCTCCGGCTCGGCGGCAGCGGGCATCCTTCGACTGTACGAGGTCACCGCCGGGTCGGCGGCGGCCCGCGGCACGGCTCAGCCGAGGGCAGCGGCGACCACCTCGCGCGCGGCGGCCTGCACCTCCGCCAGGTGGTCGGGGCCGCGGAAGGACTCGGCGTAGATCTTGTAGACGTCCTCGGTGCCGGACGGACGGGCGGCGAACCACGCCGACTCGGTGGTGACCTTGAGCCCGCCGATGGCGGCGCCGTTGCCCGGCGCCGTGGTCAGCTTGGCCGTGATCGGCTCGCCGGCCAGTTCGGTGGCGCTGACCGCCGACGGGTCCAGCTTGGCCAGCCGGGCCTTCTGCTCCCGGTCGGCGGGGGCGTCCACCCGGGCGTACGCCGGGGTGCCGTGCTGGGCGGTCAGCTCGGCGTACAGCTCGCTCGGAGACCGACCGGTCACGGCCTTGATCTCGCTGGCCAGCAGCGCGAGCAGGATGCCGTCCTTGTCGGTGGTCCAGGTGCTGCCGTCCAGGGCCAGGAACGACGCACCGGCCGACTCCTCGCCGCCGAATCCCAGATCACCGCTGCGCAGGCCCGGCACGAACCACTTGAAGCCCACCGGCACCTCCATCAGCCTGCGGCCAAGGGTCTCCGCCACCCGGTCGATCATCGAGGACGACACCAGGGTCTTCCCGACCCCGGCGTCGGGGCGCCAGCCGCTCCGGTGGGCGTAGAGGTACTGGATGGCCACCGCGAGGTAGGCGTTGGGGTTCATCAGTCCGTAGTCGGGCGTGACGATGCCGTGCCGGTCGGCGTCCGCGTCATTGCCGGTGGCGATGTCGTAGGCGTCCTTGTTGCCGATCAGCGAGGCCATGGCGTTCGGCGAGGAGCAGTCCATCCGGATCTTGCCGTCGGTGTCCAGCGTCATGAACGACCACTGCGGATCGACGGTCGGGTTGACCACGGTGAGGTCGAGGCCCAGGCGCTCGGCGATGTAGCCCCAGTACTGCACGCTCGCCCCGCCCATCGGGTCGGCCCCGATGTGCACGCCGGCGTCCCGGATCGCTTGCAGGTCGAGAGCGTTGACCAGGTCCTCGCAGTACGCCCCGAGGTAGTCGAACCGGTGCAGGTCTCCACTCACCGAGTCGAACGGCTTCCGCCGGATCGCCGACGGGTCGGCCATCAAGGCGTTGGCCCGGGCGGCGATGGCACTTGTCGCGTCGGTGTCGGCGGGACCCCCGTGTGGTGGGTTGTACTTGAAGCCACCGTCCCGCGGCGGGTTGTGCGACGGGGTGACGACGATGCCGTCCGCCGTGTTGTCCTGATTCGCGTTCGCGTTGTGCACCACGATGGCCCGAGACACCGCCGGAGTCGGCGTGTAGTCCTCGTCACCCTCGCAGCACACCGTCACGTCGTTGGCCATCAGCACCTCGATGGCCGTCGTCCACGCGGGCTTGGACAGCGCGTGGGTGTCCTTGCCGAGATAGAGCGGCCCGGTGACGCCCTGCGACGCGCGGTACTCCACGATCGCCTGGGTGGTGGCGGCGATGTGCAGGTCGTTGAACGCCGTGTCCAGGCTCGCGCCGCGGTGCCCGGAGGTGCCGAAAACCACCTGCTGGTCGGGATCGGCCGGGTCGGGGGTTCGGTCGAAGTACGCGCTGAGAACCGCGTCGACGTCGATCAGGTCTTGGGGCAGGGCCGGCTGGCCGGCGCGGGGGTGAGCCATGCCCGTCATTCTGCCGAAGGACATCCGTCGGCACCACGGCGCTAACGCGACAAGTGTTGCGTTGAAGGGTGGAACTTGGCTATCGTCGGTTTTGCGACATGTGTCGCGTTAGTTCGAAGGAGGATCGAATGACCAAACTCGACGTCGCCACCCGGCTCTTCCGTGTCGAGATCACCGCCACCACCGACGTCGCGGCGTCGGCGGAGGACACGTGGGCGGTGCTCACCGAGACGGCGGCGTACCCCGAGTGGAACCCACTGATCCGCCGCCTCGACGGGCGGCTCGCCGTGGGGGAGGGTCTCGAGGTCGACTTCCAGCCCGACCCCTCTCGGCCCATTCAGACGATGCGGCCTCGGGTCGTCGCCGTCGAGCCCGGGCGTTCTTTCGCCTGGCTCGGCCGGCTGGGACTGCCCGGGCTGGTCGATGGGCGGCACTCCTTCCTCGTCGAGCCGACGGAGGCCGGATGCCGGTTGGTACAGCACGAGGTCCTATCGGGACTACTCGTCCCGTTCGTGCGCCGGCTGCTCGCCGTCGACACTCCGCGAGCGTTCGTGGCGCTCAACGACGCCCTCGCCGCCCGCGTGGCGGCGGCGCGTCGAGCGTGAGCAGGGCGCCCGCCCACCGCCGCGGCGCCACCGTCGAGGCCGGCATCCTCGATGCCGCCGTGGCGTTGCTCGGCGAGCGCGGCTTCGACTTCGCCGTCGACGACGTGGCCGACCGGGCGGGCGTGCACCGGAGCAACGTCTACCGTCGCTGGGAGACCAAGCCGCAGCTTGTCGGGGCCGCGATCCGGCAGCTGGCGCAGCGAGCCGTCGTGGTGCGGTCGACCGGCGACGTGACGGCCGACCTTCAGGACGCCGCCGTCCAGGTCGCCAGGTCGTTCCGCGCCGGCGCGGGCCGCAACCTGCTGCGGGCGGCACTCGCCGCCTGCGCAACCGACCCTGAGATGGCCGCGGTGGTGCGGGACTTCTTCGCGGCCCGGTACGCCACGGTGGTCCCGGTGATCGAGCAGGGTGTGACGGAAGGGACCCTGCGAGCCGACGTGGAGCCGGGGCTGCTCTGGCAGGCGGTGGCGAACCCGATGCACATGGATGCCGTGTGCGGCATCGACACCAGCGACGAACGCGCCCGCGCACTGGTCGACCTCATCCTGGCCGGTGCCCGAGCCCGGTGACGGTCTTTGACAGGATGGAGGTCATGACCTCTGCCAGCTTCAACCGCCCTGGGGCGGTCGACCTGTCGGCCCTCAAGCAGAAGGCTCAGCAGCAGGCGGGCGCTCCCGCCGGCGCAGCTCCGGGCGGAGGTTCGTACGTCGTCGAGGTCACCGAGCAGACGTTCGAGGCGGAGACGATCCGCCGGTCGGTCAAGCACCCGGTGGTCGTCGAGCTCTACTCGCCGCGGGTGGCGACCGGTCAGCAGCTGTCCGACGCCCTCATCGACATCGCGAACAGCTCGGGCGGCCGGTTCCTGCTGGCCCGGCTGAACGTCGACACGGCGCCGGGCATCGTCCAGGCCCTCGGGCTGCAGGCGGTGCCGACGGTGATCGCCCTGATCAACGGGCAGGTGGCGCCGCTGTTCCAGGGCGTGCTGCCCCGTGAGCAGGCGCAGGCGGCCATCGACCAGCTGCTCACGGCGGCGGTGGCCAACGGCATCGTCGGCCGAGCGGAGCCGGTCGGGGCGTCATCGTCCGCCGGCGAGGGGGCCGAGGAAGAGGAGCCGGTCGTCGACCCACGGTTCGCCGCGGCCGACGAGGCCCTGGCCCGCGGCGACTTCGCCACCGCCGAGGCCGAGTTCGACAAGCTCCTCGCCGCCAACCCCGGCGACGCCGAGGCGCAGGCGGGCAAGGCTCAGGCCGGGCTTTTCGCCCGGGCGACCCGCAACGACCCCCAGGTCGTGCTCGCCGCTGCCCGGGCCGACGACAGCGTCGGCGTCCAGCTGGACGCCGCCGACGTGGAGATGGTCAGCGGCCAGGTGGAGGCCGCGTTCGACCGGCTGATCAACCTGGTCAAGGTCAAGACGGGGGACGAGCGGAACCAGGTGCGGGTCCGGCTCCTGGAGCTGTTCGAGACCGTCGGGAACGCCGACCCTCGGGTGCTCAAGGCGCGTCGGGACCTGATGACCGCCCTTTTCTGACCGCAGGGGCCATCCGGTCGGCTACGGTGGGCCGACGTGAAGAGACTGGCGGGCCTGCTGCTGACCGCGACGGCGTTGATCCTGCTGACCGGGTGCAGCGGTGGGGGCGGGCAGGCAACCACTCCCACGCCGGCGCCCTCCGCGCCGAGCGCGCCGGGCACCGCGGCTGCCTCGCCGTCGCCCGTCGTCCCGCCCACCGTGACGGGGTCGAGCACCCCGACCAGCACCTCGACCGCCGTGGTCCCCGGTGCGAACTGTCTGACCGGCACCTGGCGGCTGGTCCGGTTCGTCGGCCTGGGGGAGCAGTCGACATACGGCACCGGCCAGGGCGGCGACGTCACCGTCGCCTTCGACAACGGCCGCTACAACCTCCTCGGCAAGGGGCAGCGGCCGATCACGGTGAACCTGGCCGGGGAGTCGGCCCAGCTCACGGTCGACGGGACCGTCGAGGGCGCTTATCAGCCGGACGGCGCCGACATGAGCTTCACCATCACCAAGGCCACCGGTGAGGGCACGCTGCAGTCCGGCAACCAGCGGCAGACGCTGCCGATGAGCTCGATCGGTCAGGTCATCGCGCCGCAGGGCAAGGCCACGCTGGCCTGCCCTGACAACGTGCTGCTGGTCGCCCTGCCGACGGTGCGACTGGAGTTCGAGCGCTGAGGGCTCAGGGAACCGGTTCCGGTGGGGCGCCGTCCTCGGTGTAGACCATCTGGTCCGGTCGGAGGCCGGCGGCCAGGGTGAGGCGTCGATGAGCGATCGGCGTGACCAGACCTGCGGCCTCCTCCAGCGTGCACAGCTTCACCCGGCGGATCTCGCTCGCCTGTAGCACGAAGTCGGCGAGCTGCGCCTCGGTCACCCGGCCGCCGTCGAAGACCATCTCGATGGCGTCCTCCCAGCCGAGGTAGGGCGGCATCCAGTCCGCGACCAGCATCCGGCCGACCGGCCAGGTGACTCCCAGCTCCTCGTTCACCTCGCGGATCGCGGCCAGCCGGGGCGACTCGCCCAGCTCGACGATGCCGCCGGGCAGTTCCCAGTCGGGCTTGAACGGCGTCTCGCAGAGCAGCACCCGGTCCTCGTCGTCCCGCAGCAGCACGTGGGCGATCAGCCGCTTGCGGGGGAGCGCGGAGTTCATCACGCCCGAGAACCCTTGCGAGCCTCCCACCTGGTCGATGGCCAGCCGCGCGAACAGGTAGCGATCATCGGCGATTCCGTCCGGATCGAGGATGGCCAGGCGCTGCACCCCCTCCTGTCGAAATCCCGCTCGCAGCACGGCACGCCGGAGGAGGTGATCCCGGCCCGGGACGGCGACCTGCAGCCGGCGGACCCCCTGCTCGAGCAGCGACTCGTCGGCGGTGATCAGCAGGGCGTGCTCGAGCACGTCCGGCGGCACGCCGGCGTCCCAGAGGAGCGTGCCGACGCCGTCGGCCTCCAACTGGACGCGGACGACGATCTCGGTCAGGGGAGGGTCGGCGGGGTGTCGGGCGAGCCAGGCGACGCCGGTGACGCCGGGGAGTCGGGGGAGTCCGGCGACTCCGGCGACTCCGGCGACTCCGGCGACTCTGCGGACTCCGGCGACTCGGGCGCCGCCGGCTCCGCCGAGCTGACCGGAGCCTGCAGCGGCTGGGTGGCACTGGCCGCCTCCGCCCGGCTCATCGGATCCGGTATCGAGGGCGCCGGGAGATCGTCGGCCGGACCGCCGATCAGCTGCTCAGCGGGCGAGCTGGTCATCGTGGTCGATGCCGGCATTCCGCCGAGGGGCTCGGTGTTCGCCGGTTGGACCGGGTCCTCGCGCGGCACCGCCACCTCCTGCTCGCGATCGTCGACCACCGCCCTCCGGTGCGGCGAGGCGGCTCGCGCCGCCGCCCGTACGCCGGCCTCGACCTTGTCCGGCTCCGGCTGCTCCTCGGTGCTCACCGGCTCGAACCGCAGCCACACCGCTCCGAGGGGAGGAATGGTGACCGCGGCCGAGGCGACGTAGCCGTGGGAGGGCACGTTGGTCGCCACCACCTGACCCAGGTTGCCGATGTGGCCGGTGCCGTCGTACACGTCCGCGTCGGTGTTCAGGATCTCCTTCCACACCCCCTCGGTGGGCAGCCCGATCCGGTGGTCCGGGCGGGGTTCGGAGGAGAAGTTGGTGATGCAGGCGATCATCTGGCCGTCGCCGTCGTAGCGCAGCCAGGAGAACACGTTGCCTCCGGCGTCGTCGGCGTCGATCCAGGAGAACCCGGACGGCTCGCTGTCCAGCTTCCACAGCGCCGGGTTCTCCCGGTAGATCGCGTTGAGGTCCTTGACCAGCCGCTGCACTCCCCGGTGGCCCCACTCCGCGCTCTGCCACCAGTCGATGCTGCGGTCCTCGGAGAACTCGCGGCGCTGGCCGAACTCGGTGCCCATGAAGAGCAGCTTCTTGCCCGGGTGCGCCCACATGAAGGCGTAGAACGCGCGCAGGTTGCCGAACCGGCGCCACTCGTCCTGCGGCGCCCGCTCGAACATCGACCCCTTGCCGTGCACCACCTCGTCATGGCTGATCGGCAGGATGAAGTTCTCCGAGTACGCGTACGCCATGGCGAACGTCATCTCGTGGTGGTGGTGCTGCCGGTAGATCGGCTCGCGGCCCAGGTAGCGCAGCGAGTCGTTCATCCAGCCCATGTTCCACTTGAACCCGAAGCCCAGCCCGCCCCAGTTGACCGGCCGGGTCACTCCTGGCCAGGAGGTCGACTCCTCGGCCACCATCACGGTGCCCGGCTCGCGCTCGTACGCGTGCTTGTTGGTCAGCTGCAGCAGCTCGATGGCCTCGAGGTTCTCGTTGCCGCCGTGCTTGTTCGGCACCCACTGGCCGGCCTCGCGGGAGTAGTCCAGATAGAGCATCGAGGCCACCGCGTCGACGCGCAGGCCGTCGATGTGGAACTCGTGCAGCCAGTAGTAGGCGTTGGAGACCAGGAAGCTCTTCACCTCGTTGCGGCCGAAGTTGAAGATGTAGGAGCCCCAGTCCGGGTGCCAGCCCAGCCGCGGGTCCTCGTGCTCGTAGAGCGCGGTGCCGTCGAAGCGCTGCAGTGCCCACGGGTCGGTGGCGAAGTGGCCGGGTACCCAGTCCATCAGCACGCCGATCCCCGCCTGGTGCAGCCGGTCGACCAGGTGTCGGAACTCGTCGGGGGAGCCGAACTTGCTCATCGGCGCGAAGTAGCCGGTGACGTGGTAGCCCCAGGAGCCCTCGTACGGGTGCTGGGAGACCGGCAGGAACTCGACGTGGGTGTAGCCCTGCCAGCTGCAGTACTCCACCAGCTCGTTGGCGAGCTCGAGGTAGGTCAGTCCCTTCCGCCAGGACCCGATGTGCACCTCGTAGATGCTCATCGGCTCCTGCCACTGCTTCTTCTCCCCCCGGAACCACATCCACTGGTCATCGCCCCAGGCGTACTGGCTGTTGTAGACGATCGAGGCGGTGTGCGGTGCGGACTCGGTGAACGAGGCCATCGGGTCGGCCTTGAGCCGCCAGACGCCATCGGCCCCGAGCACCTCGAACTTGTAGAGGTTGCCCGTGCTGACCCCCTCCACGAACAGCGCCCAGACCCCGGCGCCCGGGATCAGGTTCATGTAGGAGTTCTCGCCGTTCCAGTAGTTGAAGTCGCCGACCAGCCGGACCGCCTGCGCGTTGGGCGCCCAGACCGAGAAGCGGGTGCCGGGGATCTCCCCCCGTTCCGGGTCGGTGATCTTGGTCTCGTGCGCGCCGAGCCGCTTGTAGCACTCCGTGTCATGGCCCTGGTGGAAACCGGTCAGGTCCCAGCCGGTCAAGCCACCGCTCGCGTCAAATGCCATCCCTGCTACTCCTTCGACAACTCGGTCTGGGCCAACGTGGCCACGGCTCCCAGCGGGATGGACACCCAGTCGGGACGGTTCCGCACTTCGTAGATCACCTCGTAGACGGCTTTGTCGGCTTCGTACGCGCGGATCGCGGCGGCCTGCTGTGGGTCGAGGCCGCCACCGGCGTACCCCCGTAGGAACGCCGTCCGGCACTCCTGCGCCCAGCCGGCACTGTCCGGGCCCGGCACGCTGGCCGCCGCGTAGTCGAAGGATCGGAGCATCCCCGCGACGTCCCGCCAGCCGCTGTCCGGGGCGATCCGCTCCGCCATGGTCTTGGCCGGCTCGCCCTCGAAGTCGATGATCTTCCACCTGGCCGGGGTGTGCAGGGTCTGGCCCAGGTGGAAGTCGCCGTGCACCCGTTGGGTGGCCAGCGTGGATTCCTGCAGCGCGTCGAAGCACCGGCGCAGCCCATCGGCGTGGGGGAGCAGGGCCGGGGCCGCCGAGGCGGCGACCGAGAGCCGCTCCTTCATCACGTCGGCCACCGTCCCACCGGCCACCTCGTCGATCCCGAACGCGTCCCGGAGGGCAGCGTGGGTCTCCGCCAGCGCCCGGCCCAGGGCCTCGGCCTCGGCCGTGAACCTCCGGCCGGCCTTCAGCTGGTCCAGTGCCAGCTCCCAGCCGTCGGTGGCCCCGGCCAGCAGTTCGACGACCATCGCCAGGTCGGCGTCACAGGTGACACCGTTCCTGGTCCAGCTGCCCTCCGCCCAGCCGAACAGCCCGGCCACGTCGTCCACCCCGGCGCGGTTGAGCGC
>DASQVF010000207.1:0-5943 GCA_035640915.1 Propionibacteriaceae bacterium | reverse complement strand
CGTCCGGTCGATCACCGGCCGGGCGCCGGTGACCACCAACATCCGGGTCAGCGCGATCAGCTCGTCCCGGGTGCCCATCGTGGAGCCGATCACCCGCAGCGGCCGGAAGAAGATCTTGGTCAGCTCGGCCCGCGCCGGATCCGCACCGGAGGTGGTTCCGCTGATCACCAGGGTGCCGCCCGGTCGCAGGGCGTTGACCGAGTGCGACCAGGTGGCGGCGCCGACGGTCTCCATCACGGCGTCGACCCGCTCGGGCAGGCGCGCGCCGGCCGGAAAGGCGCGGTCGGCGCCGAGCTCCACCGCCCGCGCCCCGCGCTCCTCCTGTCGCGAGGTGACCCACATCCGCAGGCCCGCGTGCCGGCCGAGCACGATCAGTGCGGTGGCCACTCCCCCGCCGGCGCCCTGGACCAGGACGGTGTCCCCCGGCCGGGCGCCTGAGGCGGTGAACAGCATCCGGTAGGCGGTGAGCCAGGCCGTTGGCAGGCACGCTGCCTCGGCGAAGGTGAGCTCGGCCGGCTTGTCCACGAGGTTGGCCGCGGGCACCCAGACCTGCTCGGCCAGGGTTCCCGGGTAGCGCTCGGACAGCAGCGACCGTCGTGGGTCGTAGGTCGCGTCCGAGCCGACGAAGTCGGGATCGTTGACCACCGCATGCACGATCACCTCCCGACCGTCGGGTCCGATCCCGGCCGCGTCACAACCCAGGACCATGGGCAGCCGCTCCGCCGGCAGGCCGACCCCGCGCAGCGCCCAGACGTCGTGCTGGTTCAGCCCGGCAGCCAGCACCTCGATCCGGACCCAGTCGTCCGGCACCGGCGGCGGCTCGATGTCGGCCACCCGCAGCGCCGTCAGTGGTGCCTCCGGGGAGGCGGCGACGGCGCAGGCGGCAAGCACGCTCGTAGAGTACGACCCGTGCCGGACGCCGATCTCGTGACCGCCGCCTTCGCCGAGCAGCGAGGCCATCCGCCCGCAGGGGTCTGGGCCGCCCCCGGCCGGGTCAACCTGATCGGGGAGCACACCGACTACAACGACGGCTTCGTGATGCCGTTCGCGCTGCCCCAGCGGGTGACGATCGCCGCCGCCCCGCGCGGCGACGGCCGTTGGACGGTCACCTCGCTGAACGAGGAGGACACGGCAGAGTTCGGAGCGGACGACCTGGTTCCCGGCCGGCCGGGCTGGTCGGCCTACGTCGCCGGCGTCGTCTGGGCGCTCGAGCAGGCTGGGCACCGTGTCGGCGGCGCCGACCTGGTGCTCACCTCCGATGTGCCGGTCGGCGCCGGCCTGTCGTCCTCCGCCGCGCTGGAATGCTCGGTGCTCACGGCGTTGGCCGACCTCAGTGGGCTCGACATCGCGCCCCTGGAGCGGGCCAAGATCGCTCGGCGGGCCGAGAACGACTTCGTCGGCGCGCCGACCGGTCTGATGGACCAGGCGGCCTCGGTCCTGAGCATCGCCGGCCACGCCTTGTTCTTCGACTGCCGCACCCACGCCGACGAGCCGGTGGCACTGGACCTGCCGGGGGCGGGGCTGGAGCTGCTGGTCCTGGACACCAACACCCCGCACGCCCTGGTGGACAGCGAGTACGCCGACCGCCGGGCGAGCTGCGAGGAGGCCGCTCGGCTGCTGGAGGTGGCGGCGCTGCGTGACGTCGACGACCTCGACGCGGCCCTGGCCCGGCTGCCGGAGGAGGTGATGCGTCGCCGGGTCCGGCACGTGGTGACGGAGAACGTCCGGGTGCTGGCGGCGGCCGACCTGCTGCGGGCCGGCCGGATCGCCGAGCTGGGCCCGCTGCTGGACGCCTCCCATGTCTCGATGCGCGACGACTTCGAGATCACCGTGCCCACGGTGGACCTGGCCGTCGAGACGGCGCGGGAGCAGGGCGCGCTCGGCGCCCGGATGACCGGCGGCGGGTTCGGCGGCTGCATCATCGCCCTGGTGCGGACGGGAGCGTCCGACGTGGTGGCCGCAGAGATCGCCGAGCGGTTCGCGGCGGCCGGGTTCCGCCCGCCCGCGCACTTCGTCGGGGTGCCGTCAGCGGGGGCCGGTCGGGTGCGCTAGCAGCAGGATTGCCTTGCGATCAGGTTCCGAACCCCTTAACCGGCCCGTTCGGAGCGGGTTGCGTGCAAAGATCTATCAAAATCGTCAGGATTACAGGGGGAGATTCGGTGAACATTCGCAGGAAGATGGGCCTGGTCGTCGTCAGCGTCGGGGCCCTGTTGTTGAGCGCTTGCGGGTCGGACTCGCTGGGCGGTGAGCCGGCCGCGTCGAGCGCGCCCTCGGTATCGGTGAGCCAGAACGAGGACCTCTCCGCCAAGCTGCCGGAGAGCATCCGCTCCGCCGGCGTGATCAAGATCGGCACCGACGCCAGCTACGCGCCGAACGAGTTCCTCGCCGCGGACGGCAAGACGGTGCAGGGCTTCGATGTCGACCTGTTCAACGCGGTGGCCGCGAAGTTCGGGGTGAAGACCGAGTGGCAGCCGTCCAGCTTCGACACCATCATCGTCGGGGTCAGCAGCGGCAAGTACGACATCGGCATCTCCTCCTTCACCATCAACGAGGAGCGCAAGGGCCAGGTCAACATGGTCAGCTACTTCACCGCAGGCACGCAGTGGGCGACCCAGGCGGGCAACCCGAAGGGGGTCGACCCGGACAACGCCTGCGGCAAGACCATCGCCGTCCAGGACAAGACCGTCCAGCAGGAGGAGGACCTGCCGGCCCGGAACAAGGCCTGCGGCAGCAACCCGATCAAGGTCCTCCCGTTCGAGGGTCAGGACCAGGCGACCGCCGCGGTCGTCAGCGGTCGTGCCGACGCGATGCTGGCCGACTCTCCGGTGGTCGCGTACGCGGTCAAGCAGTCCGCTGGCAAGCTGGAGAGCCTGGGCGACATCTACGAGGCCGCCCCGTACGGCTACGTCGTGGCCAAGGACCAGACCCAGTTCGCCGAGGCGATCGTGGAGGCGCTCAAGGCCATCGAGAGCGACGGAGCGTACAAGGCGGCTCTCGACAAGTGGGGGGTCACCGAAGGTGCCATCAGTGACTTCGCCGTGAACCCCTGAGAAACATGAGTACCGATCGTCTGACCGCGGCGGAGACCCCCGTCTCCGCCGCGGATCGGCCGGGGAAGATCGAGGCGGTTCCGGTCCGCCACTACGGGCGGTGGGTGGCGGTGGCGGTGATCACCGTCCTGGTGCTCATGTTCCTGAACATGATCATCTTCAACCCGGTGTTCAACTGGCCGTTCGTCTTCGAGGTGATGAACCAGTCACCGGTGATCGACGGGCTGATCAAGGGCACCCTGCTGGTGACGCTGTTCACCATGCTCGTCGGCATCGTCGGCGGGGTCATCCTGGCCGTCATGCGGCTCTCGGACAACCCGATCCTCCGGTCGGTGTCGTGGGCCTACACCTGGTTCTTCCGATCCGTGCCCCGGATCGTCCTGCTGACCATCATGGGGGCCGGCATGGGGCTGATCTTCCCGGACGGAATCGCCCTGGGGGTGCCCTTCGACTGGAAGCTCATCGAATGGTTCGGGCTGAGTGGCGACTGGCGGTTCCTGACCCTGGACGCCAACCAGATCTTCAGCGGGTTCCTGGGCGCCGTCATCGGGCTCGGCGCCTCGGAGGCGGCGTACATGGCCGAGATCGCCCGGGCCGGCATCCTCAGCGTCGACAGGGGGCAGATGGAGGCGGCCCAGGCGGTGGGCATGAGCCGCGGCAAGGCGATGCGTCGGATCGTTCTGCCGCAGGCGATGCGAGTGATCGTCCCGCCCACCGGTAACGAGACCATCGCCATGATGAAGGACACCTCGCTGCTGATCGCTCTGCCGCTGACGGCCGAGCTGTTCTACCAGGTGGGGGCCATCGGCAGCCGGACCTATCAGATTCTGCCGTCCTACCTCGCGGCGGTCCTGTACTACCTGATCATCACCAGCATCCTGATGGTGGGCCAGTCATACCTGGAGAAGCGGTTCGGGCGCGGCTTCGGAGCTGCTGTTGCCTCAGACGCTGACAAGGCGGCCAAGGCGCTGTCGGTGGGGGCGTCCAAGTGAGCGCAGCGGCGCCCGCGGACCAGCCCCTGGTCCGCGCGGTGAACGTGACCAAGTCCTTCGGCCGCAACGAGGTGCTCAAGGGCATCGACATGACGGTGGACACCGGGGAGGTGGTCTGCCTCCTCGGGCCGTCGGGCTCGGGGAAGACGACCTTCCTGCGGCTGATCAACCAGATGGAGACGCTGACCGGCGGCCGGATCTGGGTCGGCGGCGAGCTGATCGGGTTCGAGGACCGGGGCGGCAAGCTGTACACGCGGACCGACAAGGACATCGCCCGGCAGCGATCGCGGATCGGCATGGTCTTCCAGCGGTTCAACCTGTTCCCGCACATGACCGCGGTCCAGAACGTCATGGAGGCACCGGTTCAGGTGAAGCGGACCAAGAAGGCCACGGCCCGGGCGGAGGCGCTGGAGCTGCTGGACAAGGTCGGCCTGGCCGAGCGGACCGACTACTACCCCGCCCAGCTGTCCGGTGGGCAGCAGCAGCGGGTGGCGATCGCCCGGGCCCTGGCCATGGGTCCGGAGCTGATGCTGTTCGACGAACCGACCTCGGCCCTCGACCCCGAGCTGGTCGGCGAGGTTCTGACGGTGATGCGCGACCTGGCCGAGGGCGGCACCACGATGATCGTGGTCACCCACGAGATGGCGTTCGCCCGCGGCGTGGCCGATCGGGTGGTGTTCATGGACCAGGGGGTCGTGGTCGAGCAGGGTCCACCCAACGAGGTGCTGCTCAACCCTCGGGAGGAGCGGACCCGGACCTTCCTCCGCCGGGTCAAGGCCGAGGCGGAGGCCGAGGCGGCCCATGATGCCGAGCTGACCAGCGCCCTGGAGGGCTGAGCTGGCTCAAGGAGTCGGTGGGACGAAGACCGCAGTCGAGCGCGGGTGCAGCACCGCGACCAGGATGGCCACGGCGACCACCGCGATGGCGCCGGCCACCCAAGTGGTGGGTGCCGCCCGGAAGCTGAACGCGATCGGCAGCAGGATCAGCTGGGTGGCGACGGCGGGCGCCCGGCTCCAGCGCCGGCCGCGGAACACCCCACGGGCGAGTGCCAACAGCAGCAGGCCGTAACCGAGCATCCAGATGGCCACGCCGGCGCCGACCTCGGCTCGGCTGATCCGGATCTGAGTCAGCGCGATGCCGCCGAACACCAGTGCCACCAGCGCCTCGAGCCCGAGCAGTACGGCGGCCAGCAGCAACGATGCCGGGCGGGACGGCGGGCGGTCGGCCACGGGCCAACTCTAGGGCGAAGGACAGGTGCCCAAGTCAGACAACGGATGCGTTTGGGGCGGCGAGGAAGGGGAATCTGTCGAATGTGAGCCAGTCGACGCGGCCAGACCCTTGTGCTGCCCGTCGATAATTGAAAGTCTTTGGTGGGAGTTGTGCCTCATTGTAACGGAGGCTGGCTTCCACCAGCACGCGGGGGCTTTGCCCGGCACCCGAGTAACCAGTGAGGAGTGTGTAACGCCATGGATTGGCGCCACCGTGCCGCCTGTCTGGATGAGGATCCGGAGCTGTTCTTCCCGATCGGGAATACCGGCCCGGCGCTGCTCCAGATCGAAGAGGCGAAGCAGGTATGTCGGCGATGCGACGTCCGAGACGCATGCCTTCAATGGGCGCTGGAAGCAGGCCAGGATCATGGTGTGTGGGGCGGACTCAGCGAGGACGAGCGGCGAGCGCTGAAGCGCCGGGCTGCCCGAGCCCGGATCCGGACCGCCTAGCCAGCCCTTGAGGCGCCGAACGCCGGGGGCGAAACCCCCGGCGTTCTGCTGTGCCCGGCCCCGTCAGTTGACGGTCGCCGATGGCACCTTCGAGACCTGGTCCCAGACGAAGGTGACCTCCGACTCCGCATCCAGCGACAGCGCGATGTTCGATCCTCCCGCTGCACCGCCGGCCCCGTAGTT
>DASQVF010000206.1:0-2184 GCA_035640915.1 Propionibacteriaceae bacterium | reverse complement strand
CGCCGCCCACGACCACCGGTGCCAGGGTCAGCGAGAGCTCGTCCACCAGCCCGGCCGCCAGCAGGCCCCGGTGCAGGTGAGGGCCGCCCTCGCACAGCAGCCGAGGCTGCCCGCGGCCGGCGAGCTCGTCGACCAGGGCCGTCAGGTCGACCGTCCCGTTGCCCAGCTCCAGCACCTCGACGCCGGCCGCCCGCAGCGCGTCCAGCTCACCGGCCGGGTTGCCGACGGTGGTCGCCACGACCACCGGTCCGCCCAGGCCCTCGGTGGGCCGGGCGATCTCCGGGTCGAGCCGACCGGTGCGGGTGACCACCACCAGGGTGGGCAGGGGAGCGAGCCCCTCGGCGGTCCGGATCGCCTGCTGCCAGGGAGCAAGGTGGACCGCCCGGTAGCCCTCGTTCCGGGCGGTGCCGGCGGCCACGACCACGGCGTCGGCCAGCGCCCGGTGCATGGCGAAGACGTGCTGGTCGCTGGTGGTGTTGATGCTTCCCGAGCGCCCGTCCGGACCGGAGATCGACCCGTCCAGGGAGGCGACGAAATTGGTCCGCAGCCAGGCGCCCGCCTCCGGCGCCGGATGCCGGTAGAGCTCGACCAGCTCCGGGTCCCCGACCGGTCCGCGCGGGGTGCCGCCTCGGTCGAAGATCAGCTGCACGCGTCATCCTTGCACGGGCGGCGGACGGCTGCGGCACAATCCGGCTATGACTGCCGACCCCTCGCCGGCCCTGACCGAGCTGCTCCGGCTGCCGGCCGGACCCGTCGACCTCACTGACCTGGACCCCTCCGCCACCCCCGGCTTCTCGGGCAAGAAGTCCGACGCACCCGCGGCCACCGAGGCGCTGGCCCCCGAGCTCGGCGACCTGCAGGAGCGGCTGTACGCGGCCGGCCGTTCGTCGGAGGACGACGCGCCTCGGATCCTCGTCGTGCTGCAGGGCATGGACACCTCCGGCAAGGGCGGGGCGATCCGGCACGCCATCGGCCTGGTCGACCCCCAGGGCGTTCGGATCACCGCGTTCAAGGCCCCGACCGAACAGGAGCGCAACCAGCACTACCTGGCGCGGATCGAGCGCGAGCTGCCCACTCCGGGGATGATCGGCATCTTCGACCGGTCCCACTACGAGGACGTGCTCGTGGCCCGGGTGAACGGGCTGGTACCCGACGAGGTGTGGCAGGCGCGCTACGCCGAGATAAACGACTTCGAGCAGCGGCTCGTGGACGACGGCACCGTACTGATCAAGTGCTTCCTGCACATCTCGTCGGCGGAGCAGAAGGAACGACTGCTGGCCCGGCTGGAGGACCCGAGCAAGCACTGGAAGTACAACCCGGGTGACGTGGACGTCCGCGCCCAGTGGCACGACTACCAGGCCGCGTACACCGACGCACTGGAGCGGTGCAGCACTCAGCACGCGCCCTGGTACGTCATCCCCTCGGACCGCAAGTGGTACCGGAACTGGGCCGTGGCCCAGCTGCTGGTCGAGCACCTACGGGCGATGGACCTGACGTGGCCGGTCGCCGACTTCGACGTCGAGGTCGAGAAGGTTCGGGTCGCCGCGTCCTAGCTCCGCGGATCGATGGCCGCCACCGAGATGAGCGTGGCGCCGAGGTCGCGCACCTTGGCGAGCAGGCCGTGCAGCTCGGCCTGGTCGGTGACCGCGCCGCGCAGGGTGGTGGTGCCGTCCTCCTCACAGCACAGGACCAGTCCGCCGAACCAGGCCGACCAGTGCCGGTCGAGGTGACCCTCGATCCGGAGCTCGTAGTGGGCCGGCCCGCGACGCTGGTTCATCGCGACCCTGCCAGCGCTGCCCGGGCGCGACGGGCCCGACGGATGGACGGACGGCGGATGACCAGTTCGGCCACTGCCGCATTGATGACCCAGGCCGACCTGAGAGAGGGCCTTGCTCAGGTCGTTCACGCCGAGGAGGGCCTCGCCGACTCCCTCCGTGAACGCCTGGGTGCCGGCACCGAGGCCGAGGGCGTAGGCCCGGATCATCCAGGCGCGGTGGGCGGCGATGTCGCGATCGGCCTGACCGGGTCGCTCCGGACGCGCTGCTAGGCCGACACCACCGAGAGATGGCGTAGCGGGGCCGGCTCGAAGTCGCCCAGCTCCATCGGCTCGTCCACCGCAACCAGGTCCATGGCCGCGACCACGTAACGGATCAGGGCGACCTCGGCGATCTCGGCCTCAGCGCC
>DASQVF010000205.1:0-4471 GCA_035640915.1 Propionibacteriaceae bacterium | reverse complement strand
CCACGATCCCGTAGCCGATCCGGCGAAGGTGTCCGACATCGCGCCGGGCGGTGCGCTCGGACACGGCGAGCCGCCGGGCCAGGGCGACGGCGGTGATCCCCGGCTTTGCCTGCAGCACCGCCAGGATCTCCAGTCGCCGCTCGGTGGGCGTCATGCTCCCCAGATTAGGTGCAAAGCGGTCAGGTTTTGACAGGGTTCGGGTCTAGCGTGGGGAACATGACGAGTTCCATCGAGTTGTTGAGGCCCGCCGGGCTGGTGCAGAGCCCGGCTTTCAGCCACGTCGCGGTCATCCCGCCGGAGGCCACCCAGATCCACGTCGGCGGTCAGAACGCGGTCGACGCGGAGGGGAACCTGGTCGGCGCTGACGACGTGGCCGCGCAGGTCGAGCAGACGATGGCCAACCTGGCGACGGCGCTCGGCGCGGCCGGTGCCACGGTGGCCGACCTGGTCAGCTTGACGGTCATCCTGGTCGAGAGCGCCGACCTGCTGGCCGGCTACCAGGCCGCGGCCCGCCACCTGGCCGTCGGAGACCGCGCCCCGCTGGTCACCGCGGCAATCGTTCGCGGCCTCGCGGTGCCGGGAGCCCTGGTCGAGGTGTCCGCCATCGCGGCGGTGGTGCGGTGACCACCCGGCGCACCGGGCTCACCAGGGACGCCGGCTGGGAGATCGGTGTCTCCCGAACGGTGCCGTTCCCGATCGAGGAGGTGTGGGACTTCCTCACCTCCACTGCGGGGTCGGCCGTGTGGCTCGGTGCCGGGGTGCAGCGGCTGGACGAGCCGGGTGCCGGGTACGAGACCGCGGCGGGCACCGCCGGGGAGGTCCGGAGCTTCCGGCCGCGGGACCGGGTCCGGCTGACCTGGCAGCCGGTCGACTGGGACCACGACAGCACCGTGCAGTTCACCGTCAGGCCGGTGACCGGCGACCGAACCAGGATCGTCTTCCACCAGGAGCGGCTGGCCGATGCGGCCGAGCGGGAGCAGCAGCGGACGCACTGGCAGGGCGTGCTGGACGCGCTGGTCGCCGCCCTGGAGCAGCGCCCGGCTGTCTGACGGCAGACCTACAGTGTTCAGGTGCCCGCCACCCTGACCTCCGCACCGGAGGTGCTGCTGGACGCGCTCGACCCCGAGCAGCGCGCGGTCGCCACGGCGCTGAGCGGCCCGGTGGTGGTCATCGCCGGCGCCGGCACGGGCAAGACCCGCGCCATCACCCACCGGATCGCGTACGGCGTGGCCACCGGGGCCTACAACCCCACCTCGGTGCTGGCCGTCACCTTTACCACCCGGGCCGCCGGTGAGCTGCGCGGCCGGCTGCAACGGCTCGGGGCGTCCGGGGTCGCGGCCCGGACCTTCCACTCGGCCGCTCTGCGCCAGGCCCAGTACTTCTGGCCCCGGGTCTACGGCGGCGAGCTTCCTGCGGTGCTGGACAACCGGATGGGTCTGGTGGCCGAGGCGGCCAGTCGGCTGCGGGTGAAGGTCGACACGCCCAAGCTCCGCGACCTGGTCGGCGAGATCGCCTGGGCGAAGGTCAGCAACATCAGCGCCGAGGACTACGTCCGGCTCGCCGCCGGAGCCGGGCGTGACCTCGCCTCCTTCGACCCGGAGACGGTCGCCCGGATCTTCGCGGCGTACGAGCGGGCGAAGCAGGATCGGGGGCGGATCGACTTCGAGGACATCCTGCTGTGCGCCGCCGCCCTGATGTCGGACCATCCGGAGGTGGCCGACACTATCCGGCGCACCTACCGCCATCTGGTGGTCGACGAGTACCAGGACGTCAGCCCGCTGCAGGAGGCCCTGCTCACCCTGTGGCGAGGGGACCGTACGGACCTGTGCGTGGTGGGGGACCCCGCCCAGACCATCCACACGTTCGCCGGTGCCCGGGCGAGCTACCTGACCGGTTTCGCCCGCCGGTTCCCCGGCACCACAGTGATCCGGCTGGTCCGGGACTACCGGTCGACCCCCCAGGTGGTGGCCCTGGCCAATTCGATCACCGCCTCGTCGGCGGCCGGGGCCGCCGGTGGGGTTCAGCTGCAGGCCCAGCAGCCGCCGGGTCCCGAGGTGGAGCTGGCCGAGGCGCCCGACGAGGCCGCCGAGGCGGCCGGCATTGCCGACTGGCTCGCCCGGCAGGCGGCGGCCGGGGTCAGCTACCGGGAGATGGCGGTGCTGTTCCGGATCAACGCCCAGTCGCCGCCGATCGAGCAGGCGCTCGCCGACCGAGGTATCCCGTACCTGGTCCGCGGCGGCGAGCGGTTCTACGAGCGGCCGGAGGTGCGGCAGGCCCTGCTGGTGCTGCGCAACCAGGCCCGGGCGGTGGTCGGGGACGAGCCGGGCGGCGTCGTCGAGCAGGTCCGGGCCGTGCTGGGCAGCCTGGGCTGGACCGAGCAACCGCCCGACGGCGCCGGAGCGCTGCGGGAGCGCTGGGAGTCGCTGGCCGCCCTGGTCAGTGTGGCCGAGGACCTCGCGGTCGAGGCCGGTCCGGAGGCGGCGGGTCTGGACCTGGGGGCGGTGTCGGCAGAGCTGGACCGTCGCGCCGAGGCCCAGCACGTTCCCGTCGCCCAAGGGGTCACGGTCGGCACCCTGCACTCGGCCAAAGGCCTGGAGTGGGATGCGGTGGCGCTGCTCGGCGTACACGAGGGGTCGTTGCCGTTCGTGCTCGCCACCGCGCCTGAGCAGGTCGACGAGGAGCGCCGGCTGCTCTACGTCGGCGTGACCCGGGCGCGCCGGCTGCTCCGGGTGTCCTGGTCCCGGACGCGCAACGGTGGCGGGAACGCGCGCAAGCCGTCCCGCTTCCTCGCTCCGGTGCTGCCGGCCGCGTCGGTCAACGGGACTCCTCCCACATCCCCGGGCCGGCGGCGCGGCACTGTGCTGTCGGCACACTGTCGGTCCTGCGGGCGACCGCTCAGCGAGGCGGCGGAGCGGAAGATGGGCCGGCACACCGGCTGTCCCGCGACGTACGACGAGGCGACCATGAGCCGGCTCCGGGAGTGGCGCCGCCAGGAGGCGGCGGAGCAGAAGCTGCCCGCCTACTGCATCTTCACCGACGCCACTCTCGTGGCCCTCGCCGAGAGCCGGCCCCGCAATAGCGCCGAGCTGGTCAAGATCCAGGGCCTCGGTCCGGCCAAGGCCAGCAAGTACGGCGAGCACGTGCTGGCCATCCTGGCCGGCGAGGTGCCGGAGTAGCGGGACTGGCACAGATGGCCGGTAGATCTGGCACAAATATGTTTGCCACGGTCCGACTCGCTCACTTAGTCTGACCGAGGGCCTCATCAACCGATGGTGCCCGCTTATCACCAGCCGAACGCGTGTGGAGGGGAGGGAACTTCGATGGAGAGCTATCTGACGATCAGCGACCCGGCGATCGCCGCCGTGAAGTTCCGGCTGCCCGCGCCCGTGTCGCTGGCTGGTCCCGCCCGGATCGCCGGGCCGGCCACCGCCCGCACCGCCCAGATGACCGGACAGGTCAGCTGGCCGACTGCGGGCCTCATGCCGGTTTCGACCCAGGCCGCGCCGCAGCACCAGGACGGACGCTTCGCCGACTTCGGCGGGTGCGACGTCACCGATACCAAGTTCTCGACCCGATTGGGACCACCTTCCTGTAGTCCTCCGGTGTAACCCACCGGACCGCCTCCAGGGCCGTGACTCCCAATCTCCCGGGAATCACGGCCTTCGTGTTTCCCGGCCACCTTCGAGGGACCCGTACCAGGGCTCCTCACGCACGAGAGAGATGGCCTGAGATGACCTACGCAGGAGGCGGACTGATGACCGTCCCTATACGCGGCGAGGTGGGCGAGGTACTGCCCTGCCGGATGGTGGACCCCGAGCTCTTCTTCGCCGAGGGCCCGGCCGACGTCGAGGCGGCCAAGGCTCTGTGCCGCGACTGCCCGATCCAGGAGGCGTGCCTGGCCGGGGCGCTGGAGCGCCGGGAGCCCTGGGGCGTCTGGGGCGGTCAGCTGTTCATCGGCGGTGTCGTGGTCGCGCGCAAGCGGCCCCGGGGTCGGCCGCGCAAGTACCCGCTGCCGGAGCCCTTCGCGCCGGCTGCCGGGTCCGACGGAAGCGAGGCCGCCGCGTGAGCGTGCTCGAGCTGCGCCGGGCCGGACGGGTAACGTTTTACTCCGTCCGGCTCTGGCTCAGCCGAGTGCTGTCATGATCCGGTCTCGATCGCGGCGTTTCGCCGGTGCCGGGTGGCCAGCGGCCGCTACGCTCATCGCGACCTGCACTCCCAATACGCGGCACAGCCTCAAGGCTCCCCTCGGGTCGACCGTGGAGTCCGTCGCTTCCCCGGCCTCGGGTGTGCCTGCGACCCAGCCCGACTGCTGTGCCGCGCATTGAGAGTGCAGGTCGCGCGAGTTGTATGTGCTCGTCTCGCACCCGGCCCGCCCTGATGCTGACGTCGTCAGCGCGGCGGTCATCCGATGCTCGACGAGCGTTATGCGCCCTGAGCCTTTCGAAGGGTGACTAGGCAGCGTCGACCGGGT
>DASQVF010000204.1:0-2794 GCA_035640915.1 Propionibacteriaceae bacterium | reverse complement strand
CCGGCCAGAACGCACAGCAGGGGGACCAGCCACAGGCTGGCCCGTACGGCATGGATGAAGCGGGTGAGGCGCATCGTGCCCCCTCTGGGCTCGGACCGGCGGGCCGGCCGGTGTGATCGCGAGGGCGTGTTCTCCGCCGTGGCCGGTCGCCCGCGAGGGACCGACCTCTTCATCTCACCCCGCGCCCAGGGACGGCCGCCTCGGCAGGATGACCGATAGAGATCCCGACCCAGGACGAGTAGGGCAGTAGGGGACCACGCCACTCCCGGGACGGACGAGCGATGACCAGCGGATACTTCCCCGGCCCTTACGGCAGCCCCTTCGACGACTTCTTCGCCCGCTACATGGGCGGCGCTCGCCAGCCCCGCCAGCGCGTCGACATCACCCAGTTCCTCAGCGAGCAGGCCCGGGAACTGGTGAACGCGGCCGCGCGCCGGGCCGCCGAGGTGGGCAGCCCGGACCTCGACACCGACCACCTGCTGCGGGCGATGACCGAGGAGGAGCCCACCCGGCAGCTGATCAGCCGCGCGGGCGCCGACCCGGCGCAGCTGCGCGCCGAGCTCGACGGCCTGCCGCGTCGCGGCGAGCCGCGCGCCGAGACGCCGGCCCTCACCCCCGCGGCCAAGCGCGCCCTCCTCGACGCCCACCAGATCTCCCGCGCGCTGGGCTCCACCTACATCGGTCCCGAACACCTGCTGTTCGCGCTGGCGGTCAACCCGGACTCGCCGGGTGGGCGGCTCCTGCGCCAGCGGGGCGTCACGCCGGAGGCCCTGCAGCAGGCCGTCAGCGGCGCAGGCGGCGGGCAGGGCGGGGCCGGTCGGCCCCCGTCGAGCACCCCGACGCTGGACGAGTACGGCCGCGACCTGACCGCGATGGCCCGCAACGGGGAGATCGACCCGGTGATCGGCCGGGAGCAGGAGATCGAGCAGACCGTCGAGGTGCTCTCCCGGCGGCGCAAGAACAACCCCGTGCTCATCGGGGAGGCCGGCGTCGGGAAGACCGCGATCGTCGAGGGGATCGCCGCCCAGATCGCCGAGGGCGACGTCCCGGAGACCCTCCGCGGCCGCCGGGTGGTGGAGATCGACCTGACCGGCCTGGTGGCCGGGACCCGCTACCGCGGTGACTTCGAGGAGCGGCTGAAGAAGGTCATCGACGAGATCCGCGAGCACAGCGACGAGGTCATCGCGTTCATCGACGAGCTGCACACCGTCGTCGGGGCAGGCGCCTCCGAGGGGTCCGGCGGTGCCGGCAACATGCTCAAGCCGGCCCTCGCCCGCGGCGAGCTGCACATCATCGGCGCCACGACGCTCGACGAGTACCGCCGCAACATCGAGAAGGACGCCGCGCTGGAGCGCCGCTTCCAGCCCATCCTGGTGGCCGAGCCGAGCGTCGAGGACACGGTGCAGATCCTGTGCGGCCTGCGCGACCGATACGAGGCCCACCACCAGGTCCGGTTCACCGACGAGGCCGTCGTCGCAGCCGTGGAGCTCTCCGACCGCTACATCACCGACCGGCACCTGCCCGACAAGGCGATCGATCTCATCGACCAGGCGGGGGCACGCGTGCGCCGCCGGGTGAAGACGCCCCCGACCGACCTGCGCGGCCTGGAGCACGAGGTCGAGCGGCTGCAGCGGGAGAAGGACCAGGCGGTCGCGGCCGAGCAGTACGAGCGGGCCTCCGAGCTGCGCGACCAGGTCGCCGAGGCCCAGCAGCGGCTCGAGCAGGCCCGGGAGGGCGGCGGCGAGGGTCCGGGCGTCCCCGAGGTCGGCGTCGAGGACATCGCCGAGGTGGTGTCCCGGGCCACCGGCATCCCGGTCAGCCAGCTCACCCAGGAGGAGATGGAGCGGCTGCTCGGCCTCGAGCAGCGCCTGCACGAGCGGGTGGTCGGGCAGGACGAGGCGGTCGAGGTCGTCGCCGAGGCGGTGCGCCGCTCGCGTGTCGGCCTTGGCGACCCGGACCGTCCGATCGGCAGCTTCCTGTTCCTGGGGCCGACCGGCGTGGGCAAGACCGAGTTGGCGCGGGCCCTCGCCGAGGCGCTCTTCGGCGACGAGGACCGGATGATCCGGCTGGACATGAGCGAGTTCCAGGAGCGGCACACGGTCAGCCGGCTGGTCGGGTCCCCGCCCGGCTACGTGGGATACGAGGACGCCGGGCAGCTGACCGAGGCGGTGCGCCGCCGGCCGTACTCGGTGGTGCTCTTCGACGAGATCGAGAAGGCCCACCCCGACGTCTTCAACACCCTGCTGCAGGTGCTCGACGACGGCCGGCTGACCGACTCCCAGGGCCGGACCGTGGACTTCCGCAACACCGTGATCATCATGACCAGCAACCTCGGGTCGGAGCTGATCGTCGGGCGGCACGGCCCGCTCGGGTTCGGCAACAGCACCGCGCACGAGTCCAACGCCGACCTGCGCGACCAGGTGATGCGCCGGCTGCGGGAGGCGTTCCGGCCGGAGTTCCTCAACCGGATCGACGAGATCGTGGTGTTCCAACAGCTGGACAACATCCAGCTGGGGCGGATCACCGACCTGATGCTGGACGAGACCCGCCGGCGGTTGCGGGCCCAGGGCATCGAGGTCGAGTTCACTCCGGAGGCGGTCAGCTGGCTCGCCGAGCGCGGGTTCGAACCGCACTTCGGCGCCCGCCCGCTGCGCCGGGCCATCCAGCGCGAGGTGGACAACCGGCTCTCCCGGTTGATGCTCGACGGCCGGGTGCGCAGCGGCCATCGGGTGCGCGTCGTGGTCCGGGACGGCGACCTCGACCTCGAGGTGGAGGACGTGCGGGAGGCCGCGTC
>DASQVF010000203.1:0-6997 GCA_035640915.1 Propionibacteriaceae bacterium | reverse complement strand
CGCCCGCCGAGATCCAGGCGGTCGCCGAGGAGCTGCCCGGACTGCTGGCCTCGCTCGACCTGGCCGAGGTGCGGGTGGAGCACAAGGGCCGTGCGATCGGCGTACACACCAGGACCCTGGCCGACCCGGCGGAGGCCTTCGCCCGGCTCGAGGCGCCGGTCCGCGAGCTGGCCGACCAGCACGGCCTGCGGGTCGAGCCCGGGAAGAACGTGTGGGAGATCCGGGCGCCGGGGATGGACAAGGGCGCTGCGCTGCACTCGATCGTGGCCGAGACCGGAGCGAAGCAGGTGGTGTTCGCCGGCGACGACCTCGGTGACCTGCCGGCCTTCGAGGCGGTCCAGGCGCTGCGGAAGGAGGGTCTGGCCGGCCTGCTGGTCTGCTCGGCTTCCTACGAGGAGGACGCGCTGGTGGCGATCTCCGACGTGATTCTGGACGGGACCGCCGGCGTGGCCGAGTGGCTGACCGCGCTCGCCGACGCCATCGACGGCGCCGCCTGACGGCTACTCCTTCAGTGACCCGGCGTCTGCGACGACTCGTCCCGGGTCGCCTGCGGCTCGTCGGTCCGCCGGTCCGACTCCGCCAGGATCGCCTCGGCCTGCTGCTCCGGGTCGTCGCTGCCCGCGGCGATCTCCTCGGGCAGCAGGTGGGCCCGCTCGGCGATGCGGTCGGCGTCGGCGGGCTCGGTCACGTTGCCGACCCTATCGCCTCCGGTGCGACGGGGCCGGGCGGCGATGGCGGAACCGGAGATGAAAGGCTTGCGCGATGGACTTCACCAATCTCGGCCGCAGCGGCCTTTCCGTGTCCCGTCTCTGCCTCGGCACCATGAACTTCGGGCCCCGGACGTCGGAGGAAGACTCGCACGCGATCATGGACGCCGCCCACGACGCGGGGATCAACTTCTTCGACACCGCCAACCGCTACGGCACCGAGGCGGGTGAGACGGAGACGATCATCGGCAACTGGTTCGCCAGCGGTGGCGGCCGGCGGGAGCGCACCGTGATCGCCACCAAGGTCTACGGCGCGATGGGGGAGTGGCCGAACGAGGGCAAGCTGTCCGCCCTCAGCATCCGGCGGGCGCTCGATGCGAGCCTGCGCCGGCTGCAGACCGACTACGTCGACCTGTACCAGTTCCACCACATTGATCGGACCACGCCCTGGGAGGAGATCTGGCAGGCGATCGAGGTCGCGGTGCAGGCGGGCAAGATCCTCTACGCGGGCAGCAGCAACTTCGCGGGCTGGCACATCGCCGACGCGCAGGCCGCGGCCGCCAAGCGCAACCTGATGGGACTGATCAGCGAGCAGTCGCTCTACAACCTGCTGGTCCGTGACATCGAGCTCGAGGTCGTCCCGGCTGCGGAGCACTACGGGCTCGGGATCATCCCCTGGTCACCCCTGCAAGGTGGCCTGCTCGGCGGGGTGATCAAGCAGGAGAACACCGGCGTCCGACGGCTGGAGGGGCGCGCGGCGGAGAGCCTGGCCGAGCATCGGGACGCGATCCAGGCGTACGAGGACCTCGCCGAGGAGATCGGTACCGAGCCCGGCATCCTGGCCCTGGCCTGGCTGCTCACCCGGCCCGCGGTCACCGCGCCGATCATCGGTCCGCGTACCCGGGAGCAGCTGGACACCGCCCTGGCGGCCGTCTCGTTGGACCTGTCGCAGGAGCAGCTGGACCGGCTCGACGAGCTCTTCCCGGGTCACCAGACCGCACCCGAGGATTACGCCTGGTAGGCGGCAGACCTCGACGCTCGCGGAGGGTCAGGCGTTCGGAGCGAGCTCGGGCAGGCTGCGGTCGACGACGACCCGCTCCGCGACCAGGCGCAGCCTCTGGTTGAGGTGGGACGAGTAGCGACGGAGCAGTGCGAAGGCCTGCTCGGCGGAAATCTGGTAGCGCTCCATCAGGATGCCCTGAGCCTGGCCGACGACCCCCCGGGAATCGCGGGCCCGCATGAGCTGCTCCCGTTCGACGGCGATGGCGATGGCGATGGACGCCTGCTGGGCGAAGCTGAGCTCCGCGGCCAGCGTCCCGCTGCGGAAGAAGGCCGGGTGGCGCGAGTACAGGGTGAGGGCACCGAACGGGTCCCCGTCCACCAACGGCAGCGAGAGCACCGATCGAAACCCCAGGTCGGCGGTCGTCGGTCCCCAGAACCGCCACCGGCTGTCGAACCGGAGCTCAGTCGTGACGGCCGGCCGCGACCCGGCGATCGCCTCGAAGGCTGGACCTTGGTGGTACTCGACCTGCATGGCGTCCGCTCGGACGGCGTCGAACCCTGACGCCACCGCCGGGGTGGTGCCGCCGCCCTTGGTGGCGAGGATGACTCCTGCCCCGTGGCAGCCGAAGGTCCGTCGAGCGAGGCTGACCACGCCTTGCAGCGTCTCGGCCGGCCGCCTCGGCGCGAACAGGTCGGGCACTATGTCGACGACCCCCGCGAGAGAGGCGGAGGCCTGGTGGGCCACCCCACGAGGAGTCGGGTCGAGATCGGCGGTGGCCGTGATCGTCATGGCGTTCCCCTGACCGGACAAGAGTGACTTTGGTACGCGAGGAGCCTATCATCAAACTTATGCATCATGGAACCCGCTGCATAAGTTTGCTGGGAATCGGCCACCGGGCGTGCGGCGTCGGTCCCGTTCGGGCCCTGGTGACCCGAGGCGGGTTCTGAGCGTGGCGGTCTCGGAGAGCGCGGCCGACGAGTCGCCGGAGGAGGAGCTGAGCATTCAGCAGGCTTCGGCGGCGCTGAACGTGCCCGCACCGACGATCCGCTCCTGGGAGCGCCGGTACGGAGTGCCCGTTGCCGATCGGAGCAACGGGGGCCACCGCCGCTACACCCGCGGCCAGCTGGACCGGCTCCGGTTGATGCGCGACCTGATCGCCGAGGGCCGACGCCCGGCCGGCGCGGCTGCTCTGGTGAGAGCCGGGTACGCGGCCTCGGCCGAGCCGCTTGTCGCTGCCCTCCTGCGTGGTGCTCGCAGTATGACCCCGGACGGCATCGCCGAAACCCTGCAGGTCGCGTCCCAGACCTTGGGCCTCGACCGCACGGTCGATGAGGTGCTCCTGCCGGCCATGCGCGAGGTCGGGGAGTGGTGGCACGCCGGTCAGATCGATGTCGCGCACGAACATCTCGCGACCAACACCGCGCGAGCCTGGCTGTCCAGCGTCGATTCGGCGGGACCATCCCGGTCGGAGCCCCCGATCATCCTGTCCTGCGGACCGCGCGACCAGCACACCCTGGGCCTGGAGGCGCTCGATGCTCTGCTTCGCCATCGGCGCTGGGACTGCCGCCTGCTCGGCGCCCGCACTCCGGTCGAGTCCCTGGGTCACGCGGTCCAGGAGACGAGCGCGGTCGCGGTCGTTCTGGCCTGTCACGTCAGCGCCGGGCGTGCTGCGGCGGTCGAGGCCCTCCGCTCCGCCGACCGGCATGGCGTGCACGTGTTCTACGCGGGCGGTGCCTTCTCGTCACGTCAGGCCCGACAGGACGTGCCCGGGCGCTACCTCGGCACGAACCTGGCTGAGGCCGCTGACCTGGTGACCGACACCATCACCAAGGGTCGGTAGCGGACACCAGCGCCTCGTGCCGGATCTCGGCTGACCTACGCCCGCTCCGGGTCCGAGCAGGCGGCCGAGACGTCGTCGACCAACAGTTCGGCGTTGCGCACGGCGACCGGAAGACTGCCGCCGGTGCCGAGGTGGCCGAGGATGCCGTGGGCCCGGCGAGCGAAGTCGACCGGTGCGGGTGGGAGCCGGGCAGCGCTCTCGACGGCTGCCTTCTCGTTGATGACCCAGCGTCTCGCCTTGGCGTGGATCGCGTAGGCGCACAGGGTCACGACGCGGAAGAGGCAACCCGCGACGAACGTCGTGTCCGCGCGGTGCGCGGGCTTGGCCGCGATCCGCAGCAGGAACCTGGCTTCGTCCAGTCGGCGGATGATCGCGGCGCCCAGGGCGGCCGGGTAGTTCCGGAGCCGGTCCTTGACCTGCTGCAGCTCGCCCGTGGGGTCGGCCAGGACAACTCCCAGCGCGACCTCGCCGGCGTACGCGAAGTCGGGGACTCCGAAGGGGTGGCCGACCTGGAAGTGGAACGCGAACCGGCCGTCGATGGCCTGCTCGGCGGAGCCCTGCACGCGGTCGAGGTCCCGGTAGATCCAGTCGACCGGCGTCTCGTCGATCGTCAGCCAACCACCACCGTCCACCCATGGCCCCCACCCGCCCGGCTCCGTGAGCGCAGGGGGCTGGCCCCCCGGCTCGGTGAGCGCAGCGGGCTGGCCGCCGACGCCTCGTAGCGAGGCGACCGACTGCGCCAGGCGGCGCAGCGCGCCGGTGTCCAGCGGCGACCGGTAGTACAGACCCAGGTCGACATCGGAGTCGGGACGCGCCTCACCCCGGGCCCGGCTGCCGCCCAGCATCACCGCGACGATGCCGGGAACCTCCACCAGCTGCTCGGCCAGGGAGCGGAGCTCGGAGTTCGAGATCACCGGCTCATTCTGGCCGCCGGCGTCAGAGACTTACCTCTGGCTGATGGCCGAGGACGCGGGCCAGCACGTCCGGCCGGTCGGTCATGATGCCGTCCACGCCGTAGCTCAGCAGACGGCGCATGTCGGCTTCCTCGTCGATCGTCCAGACATCCACCCGCAGGTTCTGACGGTGGGCGGCCCGGACGAGCCTCGGCGTCACGATGGGAATGCCCTTGTAGTACTCCGGCGGCTGCAGGGCCTGGAACGGCGGGTCGATGAGCCAGGTGAGGTGCAGCAGGGAGAGCAGCCAGTAGCCGAGCAGCTCGAGCGTCGAGGTGGCGGTGGCGACCTGGTGGTTCGAGACCTCGCGGAACCGCTGGATGGTGGCCCGGCTCTGGGACACGACCAGGGTCCGGGACTGGGCACCGGCAGCCTCGATCGCGGCGGCCACCCGTTCCTCGACACCGGGTCGGTCGCCCTTTTTGATCTCGATGTTCACCGGCCGGTCGGGGAACTCGGCGTAGATCTGGCTGAGGGTCGGTACCGTGACGCCCCGGCCCCGCCAGGCGTACGTGGCGCCGTTGTCGGTGGTGAAGTCGTAGCCGGCGTCGAGCTGCTGGATCTCGGCGTAGGACAGCTCGTTGATGCGGCCCGTCCCGTCGGTGGTCCGGTCGACGGTCTCGTCGTGCATCACCACCAGCTCGCCGTCGAGGGTCGAGTGCACGTCGCACTCGATCACTGCGTCGCCGTACTTGAGCCCCTCCCGGAAACCGAGAATCGTGTCCTCGGGCACGACCGCCGCACCGCCCCGGTGGATGAAGGCGATCGGCCAGTCTCGCGGCGTCGGCGGCTTCGCCGCCCGGCTCGCGTTGCGGGCGCGCATCATGGCCGCCGCGCCCACAGCTCCGGTGAGCATGCCCAGGATGAAGGTGCCCGCGCCGGCCCTGATGTGCCAGACGTTGTCGGCAACCATCGGAAAGTCGCCCTGTTGCTTGATGATCGCATTGCTCACAAGACCTCCTGACGTCGTCACCTGCCTCAGAGGCACCGTTCCGGAGGTTGATACATCAGGTCAAGTCCTCGGCGATCCCCATCCAAGCCAATCAAGAACCGTCGCGGCAGCGACCGCAACCGGGCCCTCGTTCGCCAGCGCCCGATCCTCAATGCCTTCGCCGATCCCGTCTGCCAGCCACTGACGAGCAACATCCAGATCGACCCGCCGCCCACTCGTCGGGTTGTCCAGCAGCCGGCGGGTGATCTCGGCCTCGCCAACGACGAGGCGGATGACCCGCAACGGCACGCCCGCGGCCGCCTCGAGTTCGATCACCTGGTCGCGGTCACGCACCGACCCGGCGAGGACGAAGCGCAGCACGCCGGCGGCGCGATAGTTGGCGGTGACGGCAGCGAGATTCCGGAGGAACACGTCGCGGCTTTGACCTTCCCCCAGGCCGGGCGCTCCGAACCATCCCAGCCAGTCCAGGTCGAGCGCACCGAAGGCAACACCTCGGAGCTCGAGGACGTGAGCCATCTCCTCCGCGAGGGAGGACTTCCCCGTGCCGTACGCGCCGGTGAGCAGTACGCCCTCGGCATCACCTTCGGCCATGGCCGGGAGTACAACACATGACGTACCGCAGGAGTCTGCGGTCAATCGGTCAGCGAGACTTCGTGGAGCTGACTCCTGGCTCGTGTACATCACGAAGTGGGCGGCGTACTGTCGAGGCACCGAAGACCTGGGTACACCGGCTGCGGTCTCCATCGCCCGGGGTCGTCATCGTTGGGGGAGGCCTTCTTGATCCCGACAACCCGGCACGGCGACCCCCAGCAAGCCGGCCCTTGGCGGCCGACGGCCAGAAGTAGAACCGGGTCAATGGTCGCTGCTTCGATGGCGGCTGGGCTGATCGTCGCCGCGGCGCTGGTCGCGGCTCCGTTCGTTCCCGCCAAGGAGAACGTCCTCACCGGTGTGGTCCTGCTCGGTTTTGCACTGGGATGGGCAATGCTGGCCGTGCTGTCCGGCCGCTTCGCCGGCCAACCGCAACCGTGGGCAGCCGCGCTGGCCGCCTTCATGGCCGTCACCGGTGTCGGTTGCCTCAGCGGATCCGCCGCCGTGCACGCCGTGCTCAGCTGGGTATGGCCGCCAGTGTTGTTCGCGCTGGTGGTTTGGGCTTGGCGTCGGGTACGACGGCAGATGCCCAGTCGCGGCGGTCGGTGGCTGCTGTACCCCGTACTTGCCGTATTGGCGCTCGCCTCCGTGGGCGGTGGCTACCAGACCGTGCGTGGGTCGCTCGACGCGAGGGCCTACCCCATGCCCGGCCAACTGGTGGACGTCGGCGGCCACCGGCTGCACCTGCACTGCACTGGGTCGGGCAGCCCCACCGTGGTCCTGGAACCGGGTCACGGCGGGTCCTCCTCGGACTTCGGTTGGATCGCGCCGGCCGTGGCCCGCGACACCAGAGTCTGCGTCTACGACCGCGCCGGTCGTGGCTGGAGCGAGGCCGCCCCGACTCCGCAGGACGGTGCCCGAATCGCCGCGGACCTCCACACGCTGCTGGAACGC
>DASQVF010000202.1:0-15908 GCA_035640915.1 Propionibacteriaceae bacterium | reverse complement strand
AGTACGAGAGGACCGGGACGGACGAACCTCTGGTGTGCCAGTTGTTCTGCCAAGAGCACGGCTGGTTGGCTACGTTCGGAAGTGATAACCGCTGAAAGCATCTAAGCGGGAAGCACGCTCCAAGATGATGGCTCCCACAGGTTAACCTGGTAAGGCCCCCAGCAGAACACTGGGTGATAGGTCGGATGTGGAAGTGCAGCAATGCATGGAGCTGACCGATACTAATAGGCCGAGGGCTTGTTCCTACAAAGATGCTACGCGTCCACTGTGCAGTTCCCGAGATACGGTCGGGACTGTCCAACCACATCTCCATAGAGTTTCGGTGATCATGGCGAGAGGGAAACACCCGGCTCCATTCCGAACCCGGAAGTTAAGCCTCTCAGCGCCGATGGTACTGCACGGGGGACCGTGTGGGAGACTAGGACGTCGCCGGACATTCACACCTCAGGGGTGGCCATTCGTGGTCACCCCTGAGGTGTTTTTTGACCCCGAGAATCAGTGTCGCGACCTGATGTGTATTGCCGGAGATCCGGGGCGACCGGCGTCGGTTGACGAGTTCTCCCGTGAGAGGATTGGCCGATGGCAGCAGACCGGCGTGCGGAGCGTCCTCGTTCCGGCGGCGCGCGACCACCACAAGGGCGGGCAACGCCCGATGGACGCCGACAGCAGCCCGCCGGTGAGCGGTCGGGTCGACGTGGTCCGCCTGCTGGGGACAAAGCCGGTCGCCGTGATCAGCCCCCGGCCGGCCCGCCCCGGGATCGGAAGGGCAAGGCGCAGTCCCGGGCTCCGCAGGCCCGGTCGGGTCCGGTGGGCCGCCAGTCCGGAAAGAGTCAGTCCCGCGGCGGGCGTGATGAGCAGGTGTCGCGCAGTCCGGAGTCGCGATCGGGATCGGACCGTCCCGCCCGCGAGCCGGCCCGCCCGGGCCTCGCTCGCCCCGAGAACGAGCCGGTCCTGCCCGACAACGTGGACACCCGCACGCTGCCCCGCCCCGTGCGGGCCGAGCTGCGCAGCCTGCCCAAGGACCTGGGCGAGATCGTCGCCGGTCACCTGGTGCTGGCCGGACAGCTGATCGACGAGGAGCCCGAGCTGGCGTACGCGCACGCCGAGGCGGCCCGCCGCCGGGCGGCGCGCCTGCCCATCGTGCGGGAGGCGGCGGCCGAGACGGCCTACGCCGCCGGCCGCTACGACGTAGCCCTGAGCGAGTTCCGAGCGCTGCGGCGGATGACCGGCACCGACGACTACCTGCCGGTGATGGCCGACTGCGAGCGGGCCCTGGGCCGCCCGCAGAACGCCCTGAAGCTGGCCAAGGAGGCAGCGCGCAAGCTTCTCGACCCGCCGCTGCGCCTCGAGATGACCATCGTCGAGGCGGGTGCCCGGGCCGACCTGGACCAGCTGGCCGAGGCACTCCGGATCCTGGAGCGGGCGCGCCCAGCCGAGCGGCCAGCAGCGGAGCTGGCCGCCGCGTACGCCCGGCTGTCCTACGCCCATGCCGATCTCCTGCTCCGGGCCGACCAGCCTGCGGCGGCGCGCGAGGCGTTCGCCCGGGCCGCCGAGCTGGACACCGAGCAGGGCACGGACGCCCAGCAGCGGCTCGAGGAGCTCGACGGTGTCCTGATCGAGTACGACGACGACGAGACCGAGACCGGGTGAGCGACCCGGCGGCCGCGGTGATCGACGGCTACGACGCCGCGTTGTTCGACCTGGACGGCGTGGTCTACCTGGGGCCGGTGGCGGTGCCCGGAGCCCCAGAAGGCATCGCCGCCCTGCGAACCCGGGGAGCTCGGGTCGGGTTCGTCACCAACAACGCCGCGCGTCCGCCGGCCGCCGTGGCCGACCACCTGGTCGAGCTGGGCATCCCGGCCACGGCAGAGGATGTCGTCACCTCCGCCCAGGCCGGTGCGGACCTGGTGCTGCACCGCTTCGGTCCTGGCGCACGGGTACTGGTCGTCGGGGGTGAGGGGGTCGTGGCCGCGCTTGCCGAGGCCGATCTGGTTGCGGTCTGGTCGGCCGACGACTTCCCGGTCGCCGTGCTCCAGGGATGGGGCTTCGAGCTGACCTGGCAGCAGCTGAACGAGGCCGCGATTGCCATCCATCGCGGGGCGCACTGGGTGGCGACCAACACCGATCCCACCCGGCCGACCGATCGCGGACTGGTGCCGGGCAACGGTGCCGCGGTCGCCGCAGTCGCCATGGCGGTTCCGGTACTGCCCGAGGTCGCCGGCAAACCTTACCGGCCGCTGCTCGACGACACGGTGGCCCGGATCGGCGCCCGTCGGCCGGTCTTCGTCGGTGACCGGCTGGACACCGACATCGCCGGCGCGCGGAATGCCGGCCTGGACAGCCTGCTGGTGCTGACCGGGTCCCACGGTCCCGCCGATCTGCTGCGGGCCCGCCCCGGCGAGCGCCCCGACCATCTCGGTCGCGACCTCCGGGCGCTGCTGGAGCCGCCGTTGCTGGCGGCGGCCGAGGCCGACGGCTGGCGGTGCGGCCCGGCGCACGCGACGGTTCGCGACGGGACGGTCCTGCTCAGCGGAGCGCCGCCGGACTCCGTCGCCGGCATCTGGGCCGCGGCGCACGCCGCCTGGGCGGCGGCGGACTCGGGCGGCGGGGTCGACCCGGTGATCAGGACAGCTGCACCGGACTGACCGCGATCTCCTTCCGATCAGTTCGACCGATGCGCACCGGTGCCAATCTCCGGCTCGGGCGGGCCTGCGCCGGTACCGTGATGTCAGAGCGAGCCGAGAGAAAGGCAGCCAAATGGCCGAAGAGATCGGCGACGCCAGCCGGGCCAACCGGGAGCTGGTGGAGAACCGGATCGCGGTCGAGGCCGCTGAGTCTGCGGCGGCCGGATGAGCGAGCCGGCCGCCGACGGCGGCAGCCCGCCGCAGACCGGGGACGCGGAGATCGACCGTGCGCTGGGCGAGCTGGCCGACCTGCCCGCGGCCCCGCTGAGCGAGCACCACGACCGGCTGACCGGGGTGCACGAGGTGCTGCACCGCGCGCTGGACCGTTCCGACGAGCCCGAACCCGGCTGAGCGGTCGGTGGCTCGGCTGGATCTCGAGTTGGTGGCGCGCGGCCTCGCCCGGTCCCGGTCCCAGGCCCAGGCGCTGATCAGTGCGGGTCAGGTCCGGGTGGATGGGCTCGTCGTTCGCCGGGCGGCGACCGTCGTGCCGCCCGCGGCGGTGGTCGAGGCCACCACCGACCGCTACGTCTCCCGCGGCGCCCACAAGCTGGCCGGGGCGCTGGACGACCTCGACCTGGCGGTTCCCGCGCGGGCGTTGGACGCCGGGTCCTCCACCGGGGGCTTCACCCAGGTGCTGCTCGAGCGCGGCGCCCGGCAGGTGGTCGCGGTCGACGTGGGCACCGGTCAGCTGGTCGAGCCGCTGCGCTCCGATCCGCGGGTCCGGCTCTTCGAGCAGACGAACCTTCGTGACCTCACCCTGGCGCACGTGGAGGACGAGCCGGTCGACCTCGTGGTGGCCGACGTGTCCTTCATCTCGCTGACCCTGCTGCTGCGGCCGCTGACCGCCGTCACCGCGCCGGCCGGCGCGCTGCTGCTGCTGGTCAAGCCGCAGTTCGAGGTGGGCCGGGAGCGGCTGGGTCAGGGCGGCGTCGTCCGCGAGGACCGTCTCCGCCAGGCCGCGGTGGCGGGGGTGGCGAGCGCCGCCGCCGGGCTCGGCTGGGTCGCGGCCGCGACCGTGCCGAGCCGGGTGGTCGGCGAGTCCGGCAACCAGGAGTACTTCCTGCTGCTCCGCCGGGATGTGCCCTGACCCTGTCGAAGCCGCCGTCCTAGCCTGTCGAAGGGCCCTTCGACAAGCTCAGGGCGCATCCGGCCTTCTATGCTGATCCGGTGACCCAGCCGACCGCCGTCCGCAACGGCCAGCAGCCGCCGCGCCGGGTGGCGGTGCTCACCCACACCAGGCGCCCGGCCGCGGTCAGTGCGGCCAACCGGCTGGTGGAAGGGCTGAGCGCGGCGGGCATCGTCTCGGTCCTGCCGCCGGAGGACCTGCCCGCGATCCACCCTCGACTGGCGGACGTGGTCGCCCCGCTCAGCAAGCCGGTCCGACCCGAGGACGGCATCGAGCTGATGCTGGTGCTCGGCGGCGACGGCACCATCCTGCGCGCAGCCGAGTGGGCGCTCGAGTCGGCGGTCCCGCTGCTCGGGGTCAACCTGGGTCACGTCGGCTTCCTGGCCGAGGCGGAGTCGTCGGAGGTCGACAGCATCGTCGACCACGTGGTGCACCGCTCGTACGCCGTCGAGGAGCGGTTCACCATCGAGGTGACCCTGCGGGACGGCGAGACCCAAGCGGTGGTGTGGTCGAGCTTCGCGGTGAACGAGGTCTCCATCGAGAAGGCCTCCCGGGAGCGGATGCTGGAGGTGATGGTCGAGATCGACGGCCGTCCGCTGTCCCGCTGGGCCTGTGACGGCATGCTGGTGTCCACGCCGACCGGCTCGACCGCGTACGCCTTCTCCGCCGGTGGTCCGGTGGTCTGGCCCGGCGTCGACGCGATGCTGGTCGTGCCGCTGAGCGCGCACGCCCTGTTCGCCCGGCCCCTGGTGCTCAGCCCGACCTCGACCGTGGTGGTGGAAGTGATCGACGTGTCGCAGACCCACGGGGTGGTCTGGTGCGACGGTCGCCGCTCGACGGAGCTGCGGACCGGGATGGAGATCGAGGTCACCCGCGGCGCCCACCGGCTCCGGCTGGCCCGGCTGTCCGAGGCTCCGTTCACCGACCGGCTGGTGCACAAGTTCGGGCTCCGGGTGGAGGGCTGGCGCGGCGCGGCGGACCACGTGTCCCACGATGCTGGCTGAGCTCCGCATCGCCGATCTCGGCGTGATCAGCGAGGCGACACTCGAGCTGCATCCCGGGCTGACCGTGGTCACCGGCGAGACCGGCGCAGGCAAGACCATGGTGATAACCGGCCTGGGCCTGCTGCTCGGCGGCCGCGCCGATCCGAAGGCCGTACGCCGCGGCGCCGAGCGGGCCGTGGTGGAGGGCCGCTTCGCGACGGCCGAGGCGCCGGAGCTGCTGGAGCCGGCGGTGGCGGCCGGGGCCGAGCTGGAGGACGGGGAGCTCCTGGTGGCCCGCCACGTCACCGCGGCGGGTCGGTCCCGCGCCTACCTGGGCGGCGCCCAGGTGCCGGCTCCGGTGTGCGCAGCGGTGACCGAGCCCCTGATCACCATCCACGGGCAGTCGGAGCAGACCCGGCTCGGCACGGCCGACCGGCAGCGCGAGCTGCTCGACCGGTTCGCCGGCGAGGAGGTGGCGCCGGTGCTGGCGCGTTACCGCGCCGCGTACACCGAGCGCCGGTCGGCGGCTGCGGAGCTGGAGCAGCTGCGGTCCGCGGCCCAGGCGCGGGCCCGGGAGGTCGATCTGCTGCGCTTCGGGCTGGCGGAGATCGAGCAGGTCGACCCACAGCCCGGCGAGGACGTCGCGCTGGCCGCGGAGGCCCGGCGGCTGCAGTCCGCCGACGACCTGCGGCTCGCCGCGGCCACCGCGCTGGCCGCGGTGGCCGGCAGCGAGGACGAGGCCGGTGGCGCGCTGAGCGAGGTCACCGCCGCCCGGAAGGCGCTCGAGCGCGAGACGAGTGACGAGGCGTTGGCCAGGATCGCCCACCAGCTGGCCGAGCTGGGCTACGGGTTGGCCGACGCCGCCGCCGACCTGGCCGGCTTCCTCGGCGACCTCGAGGCCGAGCCGGGCCGGCTGGAGCAGATCGCCGAGCGCCGCGCGGCGCTCGCCGGACTGACCCGCAAGTACGGCGCGTCCGTCGACGAGGTGCTGGGCTGGGGCGCCGACGCGGCTGTCCGGCTGGCCGAGCTGGAGGCCGGCGACGACCGGGTGGAACGGCTCGCCGAGCGGGTGGGTGAGCTGGACGGCGAGCTGGCCGGACTCTCCGCCACCCTGACCGCGGCCCGGCAGCAGGCGGCCGACGGCTTCGCCCGGGCCGTGGTCGCCGAGCTGGTCCCGCTGGCCATGCCGCACGCCCGGCTGATCTTCTCCGTCACCCCGGCCGAGCTGGGACCCTCCGGTGCCGACCAGGTCGAGCTGCTGTTCAGCGCCAACCCGGGCAGCGAGCCGCGCAGCCTGGCCAAGGTGGCGTCGGGGGGTGAGCTGTCGCGGATCCGGCTCGCCCTGGAGGTGGTGCTGGCCGCCGGCCGGACCAGCGGCACGCTGGTGTTCGACGAGGTGGACGCCGGCGTCGGTGGCCGGGTGGCGACGGAGATCGGCCACCGGCTGGCCCAGCTCGCCCGGCACAACCAGGTCGTCGTGGTGACGCACCTGGCCCAGGTGGCGGCGTTCGCGGACCGGCACTTCGTGGTGGTCAAGGCCGACGACGGCCAGGTCACCACCAGCGGCGTGTCGCTGGTCACCGACGAGCAGCGGGCCGCCGAGCTGGCCCGGATGATGGCCGGCCTGGAGGCCACCGAGTCGGCCCTGGCCCACGCCGGTGAGCTGGTGGAGCTGGCCGCCTCAGCGCGTCGCTCCCACTGAAGCGCGACCAGATCAGACCGAGTCGGCGTGGCAGGATGGCACCACGATGAGACTCCCGACGCTGCTGCGACGGCGGGGTGCTCCCAGCCAGCTCGGTGGCCAGGTCCGGCTCGACCGCCGCACCAAGAACCTGACCAAGCGCCTGCGGCCGGGGGAGATCGCCGTTATCCACCACACCGACCTGGACCGGGTCAGCGCCGAGGCGCTGGTCCAGGCGGAGGTGGCGGCAGTGGTCAACGCGGTGCCGTCGGTGTCCGGGCGCTACCCGAACCTCGGTCCGGGGATTCTGCTGGACGCCGGCATCCCCCTGATCGACGACGTCGGCGAGCAGATCTTCGCCGACGTACACGAGGGAGACCGGCTGACGGTGGACGGCGGCCGGCTGCTCTCCCCGACCGGCGCCGTCGTTGCCGAGGGCAGGCTGCTCACCGCCGACCTGCTCGAGGAGCAGCTGCAGGCGGCTCAGGAGGGCCTGTCGGACCAGATCGAGGCATTCACCCACAACACCATGACCTATCTGCGGGAGGAGAAGGAGCTGCTGCTGGAGGGGGTCGGCGTCCCTGACGTCGCGACCGAGATCGAGGGCCGGCACGTGCTGATCGTCGTGCGTGGATACGACTACCGCAGCGACCTCGACGCGCTACGGCCCTACATCACCGAGTACCGGCCACTGCTGATGGGCGTTGACGGCGGCGCCGACGCGCTGATCGAGGCGGGCTACCGGCCCGACATGATCATCGGCGACATGGACTCCTGCTCCGACGAAGCGCTGCGCTGCGGCGCGGAGCTGGTGGTGCACGCCTACCATGACGGCCGCGCCCCCGGACTGGATCGGATCCAGGCGATGGGCTTGTCGGCGGTGGTGTTCCCGGCGCTGGGCACCAGCGAGGACGCGGCCATGCTGTTGGCCGACACCAAGGGTGCCGGGCTGCTGGTCGCCGTCGGCCGTCACTTCTCACTGGTCGAGTTCCTGGACAAGGGGCGCGCGGGCATGGCCTCGACCTTCCTGACCCAGCTGCGGGTCGGGCCCAAGCTGGTCGACGCCAAGGGCGTGTCCCGGATCTACCGCAGCCGGATCAAGACCTGGCACCTGGTGCTGCTGGTGCTCTCGGGCGTGCTGGCCCTGGTCACCGCGCTGCTGTTCACCGACGTCGGGTGGGCCGTCGGCAGCCTGGTCGGCGCCCGGGTCCGTGACGTGCTCTACTGGGTACGAGGGCTCGTCACTTGATCAACTTCAAGTACCACATCGTCTCCCTGGTGGCGGTGTTCATCGCCCTGTCCGTCGGCATCGCGGTCGGGGTGGCGCTCAGCCCGGCGGTGGACACGGGCCTGCTCCGCCAGGCCGAGCAGGACCGCAAACAGGTGACCGAGCTGCGCGCCGAGATCAACCGCCGCAACGCGCTCGACGCCTACCGGCAGGCCTACGACGAGCAGGCCGGGGCACCGCTGATCGAGGGCGCGCTGCGGGACGTACGCGTTGCGGTGGTGGCGATGCCGGACGCGCCGGGCCGGGTGGTCACCGATCTCACGGCGGCCGTGGCGACAGCGGGCGGCACCGTGGTCCGCGAGGTCGAGGTCCGGCCGGACGCGTTCGACCCGGCGCGGGCCGAAACGGTGACCGAGACACTCGCCGGCCTGGCCGACCAGGTCCCGCTGGGGGAGAACATGACCCAGGCCGAGAAGGTTGGTGCCGCCCTGGCGCGTTCCATCGCCTCGCCGCAGGCGGAGGCCCGCGACCAGCTGGCCGTGGACCTGGCGACGGCGCTGACCGGCGGCGGGTTCGCCACCATCAGCCGGGGCACGGACGCCCAGGCCCAGCTGGTCGTCGTGGTCGGGGCCCAGGCGACCGACCCGCCGGTCGAGGCGGAGCTGCTCACCGCCCATGTCCAGCTGAACCTCGCCCTGCGAGATCGCGCCGCCGTGGTGGTTGCCGGTCCGAACAGTGCCGGGATCGAGGGCACCGACGTGCTGGCCGTCCGTACCGACCCGGAGGGCAGCCGGCGGCTCAGCACGGTCGACGTCGCCGACCTGAGCAGCGGTGTGGTCACCACGGTGCTGGCCGGGAAGGAGCAGCTGCTGGGCCGGGAGGGGCGGCACTACGGGGCGTTGGCCCGGGCGGAGGCTCCGCTGCCGACGCTCCCGGTGCGGTGAGCCGGCGTCGCCGGGCGATCGCGGCCGTTGCGGGAACCGCGGCGGCGCTGGTCAGCTTCCTGGGCAACCGTCGGACGGTGGCCGCCGCGGCTGCCCGACCCGGGAGTCGCTGGATCCGGTCGAACCACGCCGGCGCGTCGGTCACGCTCGCCGAGGGGCCGCTTGCCGCCGCCGGACTGCTGGCCGGTCTGGCCGTCGAGCGGGCGCTGGGCGCCCCGGCGCACCGCACGCTGGCGGTGAGCCTGGCCGGCCTGGGTGCGGCCGCGGTCGGCGCGTACGACGACCTCTACGGGACGGCGCAGGCCAAGGGCTTCGCCGGCCACCTGCGAGCGCTACGGGCGGGGCGGGTGACCAGTGGGCTGGTGAAGATCGTCGGAGTGGGGGCCAGCGCCGCCGCGGCGGCACTTGTGCTGGGCCGGGCCCGGGGCACCGCGTTGGCGCCGCGACTGGTCGACCTCGGCGTGGACACCGCCCTGGTCGCCGCCACCGCCAACCTGGTCAACCTGTTCGATCTCCGGCCTGGACGGGCCGCAAAGGTCGTGCTCCTGCTCGGCGGAGGCCTGCTGGGGGCCGGCTCGGCACCGACGGTCGGAGCCGCGGTCGGTAGCCTGCCCACCGACCTGGCCGCCCGGTCGATGCTCGGCGACTGCGGGGCCAACGGCCTCGGCGCCGCCGTGGCCACCGTCGCCGCCGATCGCCTGCCGCGCCCGGCGCGGCTGCTGGCCCTCGCCGGGGTGGTCGCGCTGAACCTGGCCAGCGAGCGGGTCAGCTTCACGGCCGTGATCGAACGGCATCCGGTGCTGCGGGCGTTGGACCAGCTGGGCCGGACGCCCCGCGACCCGGTCGTGCCCGGGTGAGACGCGGCTTCGCCGCGACCGCCCTGAGCGTGGCCGGGCTCACCCTCGCTGCCCGGATCGTCGGGTTCGGCCGGTCCCTGGTGTTCTCCAAGACGGTCGGCGACACCTGTCTGGGGGACGTCTACAACGCCGCCAACAGCCTGCCCAACGCGCTGTTCGAGATCGTCGCCGGCGGGGTGCTGGCCGGTGTGGTCATCCCCGTCGTGGCCCGGCACGTCGGCGCCGGCCGCCGGGACGAGGCGGGGGAGACCGTCTCGGCCCTGCTGACCTGGACGCTGCTGGTCCTCACTCCGGCCGCCCTGGCCGCCTTGGTCGGCGCCGGCCTCTACGGCCGGGTCTTCGCGAAGGCCGACTGCCCGGGCAGCGACGTGGTGCTGGCCGGGTTGCTGGTCATGTTCGTCCCACAGGTGTGGTTCTACGGCCTCGCCGTGGTCAGCGCGGGGGTGCTGCAGGCCCACGAGCGGTTCCTGGCCGCGGCCGCGGCGCCACTGGTGTCCAGCCTGGCGGTGATCGCCGCGTACCTCACCTTCGCCGGCCTGGCCGGACCGGACGTCGGAGCCGACCCCACGGCGCTGAGCACCGGCGCGCTGCGGGTCCTCGGTTGGGGGACCACCGCCGGAGTTCTCGCGCTGGCCCTGACCACCCTGCTGCCGCTGCTGCGGCTCGGCCTCCGGCTGCGGCCGCGGGTCCGCTTCGCCACCGGTGACCGGTCGGTGGTGGGCCGGATCGCGGTGGCGGGGCTGGTCGGCCTGGTGCTGCAGCAGGTCAGTGTGCTGGTGATCAGCTGGGCCAACCAGCAGACCGGCGACCAGGGGGCCCTGACCCGCTTCACCTGGGCCAGCGCGATCTACCTGCTGCCGTACGCGGTGCTGGTCGCCCCCCTGCTGCAGATGGTGTTCCCGCGACTGTCCTCGGCCGCCGAGGCCGGTGCGGGCGAGGTACGGGCGGTGCTCACCGAGGCCGGTCCGCTGGTCGTGGTGGCGGGATGGCTGGGCGCCGGGCTGCTGGTCGCCACCGCGGTACCGGTGGCCCGGGTGTTCGTCCTCGGCCCTGGCTCCGGCCGCACCGCCGCGCTGGCCTGGCCGATCGTCGGGTACGCCCCGGCCGTGGTCGGCTTCACCCTGCTCGGGCTGGCCTCCCGGATACTGCTGGCCCGGCACGCGGCGCGGGCGGCGGGCCTGACCACTGCCGTCGCCTGGGCCGTGGTCGTGCTGGCGGTGCTGGTCCTGCGGCTGGTGGTGCCGGCCGACTGGCTGGTTCCCGCACTGGCCGCCGGCGTCTCGTTCGGCATGATCGCCGGAGCCGTGGTCGGCTGGCGGCTGGTCCACCAGCTGGATCCGGGAACTCCGCCGGTCGGTCTGGCCGGTCCGATGTGGGTCGGTGCGGCCGGGGCGACGCTGGCCGGTGGGCTCGGCGCCGCCGTGTCGCTGCCGTTGAGCGACGCGTCGGTGGCCGGGGCAGTGGCCGGCGCTGTCGGCGTGTCGATGCTGGTGGTCGCGGTCTACGCCGGCGTGCTCCGGGTGGCCGCGCCCGCGCTGTTCGGTCGGCTGCGGGCGCTTCGGTCCCGGGTGGCCGGGGCTCGGGAGAGCTCCTCGTGAGAATCGCCCAGGTGCTGACCGCCAGCACCGGCGGTATCGGCCGGCACGTCGCCAGCCTCGTGCCGCGGCTGGTGCAGCGGGGCCACGCCGTCCGGGTGTTCTGTCCACCGCTCACCGCGACCACCCACGAGCTGGCGGAGGCGGGCGCGGACGTGCGGCCGCTGGGCGACCTCCTCGCTCGCGGCGTACGCGGTGCCGAGGTGGTGCACGCCCACGGCTACAAGGCGGCGGCCCGAGCCTGGGCCGGTGCGCGGCTGGCCGGGCCGCCGCTGGTGGTCAGCTGGCACAACGCCGTCCTGCCCGATCATCCGGCGCGGGGACGGGCCCGGCTGCTGCAGCGGCTCGTGGCCCGCGGTGCCGACCTGACCCTGGGCGCCAGCGCGGATCTGGTGGCCGAGGCCCAGCGGCTCGGGGCCCGGCGGGCGCGGCTGCTGCCCGTCGCCGCGCCACCGGTCCCGGTGACCCGGATGTCCCGGAGGGCAGCGCGGGCCGCCTTGGGCGTCGCACCGGCCGAGGTCCTGGTGCTGACAGTCGCCCGGCTGGCGCCGCAGAAGAACCTCGGCCTGGTCCTCGACGTGGCGGCCGCCCTCCGGGACCACCGCGGCCTGCGGTTCGCGGTGGCGGGGGAGGGGCCGGAGCAGGCCGCCCTGGCGGAGCGGATCGCCACCGAGCGGCTTCCGGTCACCCTGCTCGGCCACCGCGACGACCTCGGCGCGCTGCTCGCGGCGGCTGATATCGCGCTGCTGACCTCGACCTGGGAGGCCCGGGCCCTGGTCGCCCAGGAGGCCCTGCTGGCCGGGCTGCCACTGGTCAGCACCGCGGTCGGCGGCGTACCGGACCTGGTGGGCGACGCCGCCATCCTGGTCCCGCCCGGGAATCCCGCGGCCGCCGCGCGGGCCGTGGCCGAACTGGCCGACGACCCGGCCGAGCGGGCCCGGCTGGCCGACGCCGGCCGCCGACAGGCCGCCACCTGGCCGACCGAGGACGACGTGGTCACCGAGCTTCTCACCGCGTACGCCGACCTGGTGCGGGCCCGCTGACGTGACCCGTCCGGCGCGGTGCCCGTCGACCCTGCGAGGTCCGAGATAGGCTGGAGGCCCGTGGGACCACGCACCAAGCTCACCAAGCACCTCTTCGTCACCGGCGGGGTCGCCTCCTCGCTCGGTAAGGGGCTCACCGCCTCCAGCCTCGGCAGCCTCCTGGTGGCTCGCGGGCTGAGCGTCTCCATGCAGAAGCTCGACCCCTACCTCAACGTGGACCCGGGCACCATGAACCCGTTCCAGCACGGCGAGGTGTTCGTCACCGAGGACGGGGCGGAGACCGACCTCGACGTCGGTCACTACGAGCGGTTTCTCAACGTCGACCTGTCCGGTGAGGCCAACGTCACCACCGGCAAGGTCTACTCCACGGTGATCGCCAAGGAGCGGCGCGGCGACTACCTCGGCGACACCGTCCAGGTGATCCCGCACATCACCAACGAGATCAAGGACTCCATGCTGGCCATGTCGGTCGATGGACAGGGTCGGTCCGTCGACGTGGTGATCCACGAGATCGGCGGCACCGTCGGCGACATCGAGTCGCTGCCCTTTCTCGAGGCCGCCCGCCAGGTGCGGCACGACGTCGGCCGGGAGAACGTGTTCTTCCTGCACGTCTCGCTGGTGCCCTACATCGGCCCGAGCGGTGAGCTGAAGACCAAGCCGACCCAGCACTCGGTGGCCGCGCTACGTCAGGTCGGCATCCAGCCCGACGCGGTGGTCTGCCGCGCCGATCGCGACATCCCGGACTCGGTGAAGCGGAAGATCTCGCTGATGTGTGACGTCGACGAGTCGGCCGTGGTCGCCGCCATCGACGCGCCGAGCATCTACGACATCCCCAAGGTGCTGCACTCCGAGGGCCTGGACGCCTACGTCGTCCGGCGGCTGGACCTGCGGTTCCGGGACGTCGACTGGACCGTCTGGAACGACCTGCTGGACCGGGTGCACCACCCCAAGGAGGAGGTGACCATCGCGCTGGTCGGCAAGTACATCGACCTGCCCGACGCGTACCTCTCGGTCTGCGAGGCGCTGCGCGCGGGCGGGTTCGCCCACCGGGCTCGGGTGGTCATCCGCTGGGTGCCCTCGGACAGCTGCGAGTCGCCGGAGGGGGCGGCCCGGATGTTGGGCGACTCCGACGGGATCGTCATCCCCGGCGGGTTCGGCATCCGTGGCGTGGAGGGCAAAGTCGGGGCGATCCGCTACGCCCGCGAGCACCAGATCCCCATCCTCGGGCTCTGCCTGGGGTTGCAGTGCATGGTGATCGAGGTGTCCCGGAACCTGGCCGGGCTGGAGGGCGCGGACAGCAGCGAGTTCAACCCGTCCACCCCGCATCCGGTCATCGCCACCATGGCGGAGCAGGTGGCCATCGTGTCCGGGACCGGTGACCTCGGCGGGTCGATGCGCCTCGGCTCGTACCCGGCTGAGCTGCTGCCCGGATCGATCGTGGCCAAGCGCTACGGGCAGTCGCGGGTGGAGGAGCGCCACCGGCACCGCTACGAGGTGAACAACCTCTACCGGACCCGGCTGGAGGAGGCCGGCCTGGTGATCAGCGGAACCTCGCCGGACTCCTCGTTGGTCGAGTTCATCGAGCTGCCGAACGAGGTCCATCCCTACTTCGTGGCCACCCAGGCCCATCCCGAGCTGAAGTCGCGACCCACTCGGCCGCACCCGCTGTTCAGCGGTCTGGTCGAGGCGGCCCTCGACCGCCGGCTGGCCACCCGGCTTCCGGTCGACGACGACCGGCGCTGATGATCGTTCTCTCCGGGGCCGAGATCGCCGACACGCCCCTGGCCTGGCCGGTCGACTCCTCGACCGTGCTGGCCGAGGGCGGGGTGGGCCGGTTCATCCAGGACCGGGTGCGGACCCCCGACGGCGAGGTGATGACCCGGGAGTACGTCCGCCACCCCGGTGCGGTGGGAGTGATCGCCCTCGACGAGCACGAGCGGGTGGCCCTGGTGCGGCAGTACCGGCATCCGGTGCGCCACCGGCTGGTGGAGCCGCCCGCCGGACTGCTGGACGTGGACGGCGAGGACTACCTGTCGGCGGTGCAGCGCGAGCTGGCCGAGGAGGCCGGGCTGGCCGCCGGTACCTGGCACGTGCTGGTCGACCTGTTCACCTCGCCCGGCATGGTCGGCGAGTCACTGCGGATCTACCTGGCCCGCGACCTCGCTGCGACCGACGCCCCCGAGGGCTATCTGCGCGCCGGTGAGGAGGCGCACATGGACATCGTGTGGGCCTCCCTGGACGACCTGGTCGCGGCCGTGCTGGACGGCCGGGTGCACAACCCCACCCTGGTCTGTGGGGCACTCGCGGCCTGGACCGCGCGGGAGCGGGACGCCTACGCCGGGCTGCGCCCGGCATGGGCCGACTGGCCGGCGCGACACGCGCTGGCCGACGTGGCGCCGCTGGCCTAGTCGGCACGCGGCCAGGTGAGCAGAACCGCTGAGGCTGGGTCAGCCCGGCTCAAGCCGCGGCAGCCACCCGTTTGCGGCGCGGGACCAGATGCATGATCGCGACCACCACGGCACCGACGAGAACGCCGGCCAGGGCGGAGGCGAGGGTGTTGACCAGCCAGGCCAGCACGCCGCCCAGCCCGGGCACGCCGTGCACGGCGTCCTCGGCCGCGTGCACCAGGTCGTACGGGGCATGCCATCCGAGCTCGTCGACCCCGACCAGCAGGATGTGGCCACCCACCCAGAGCATGGCGACCACGCCGACCGTGGAGAGCACGGCGAGCAGCTTGGGCATGGCCTTGACCAGCATCAGGCCCACCCGCTGCGCCGCCGGGGAATCCCGCAGGGACAACGACAACCCGACATCGTCCATCTTCACGATCAGGCCCACGACGCCGTACACCAGCAGGGTGATGCCGATGGCCACCAGGAACAGGATGACGGCCCGCGATACCAGTCCCTCGTCGGCCACCTCGTTGAGGGCGATCACCATGATCTCGGCCGACAGGATGAAGTCGGTGCGGATGGCCCCCTTGACCATCGCCGCTTCCTCCTCCGGGCCCCGGGCGGCCGCCGGAGCCGCCTTCTCGGGATGGTGGCCGGTGACCTTCTCGTAGAGCTTCTCCGCCCCCTCGAAACACAGATAGATCCCGCCGATCATCAGGATCGGCGTGAGCAGCCACGGCAGGAACTGACTGAGCACCAGGATCACCGGCAGGATGATCAGCAGCTTGTTGCGCAGTGACCCGACGGCGATGCGCTTGATCACCGGCAGCTCGCGGTCGGCAGTGAAGCCGTGGACGTAACGAGGGGTGACCGCGGCGTCGTCGACAACCACCCCGGCCGCCTTGGTGCTGGCCCGGGCGGCGGCGGCGGCCACGTCGTCGACCGAGGCTGCCGCCAGGCGAGCGATGGCGGCCACGTCGTCGAGCAGCCCGAAGAGCCCGCCGCTCATCGCGGGATCCCAGGCGCTAACGGCATGCCGTCAACGGTAGCGGCATCCGGATCGACCCGATGTCTCCTGGTCGGGCGCGGCGACCTGGAGTGGCCGTGGGCGCTGCGGTCCGGGACCGTCGCGGTCACCGGGCCTGAGGCGGTCCGCCGGCAGATCCCGGTCTGGTTCGCGCCGTCGCGGTTCGCCGCGGTGCCTCGGGCGGAGGCCCTCGCTACCCCTTGACCGCACGGCCCACCCACCGGCCACCCGACGAGTATGGTCAGGCCCATGAAGGTGGGCGTCCCCAGCGAGGTCAAGAACCACGAGTATCGGGTGGCGATCACGCCGTCCGGCGTGAACGAGCTCACCCGACACGGCCACGAGGT
>DASQVF010000201.1:0-8734 GCA_035640915.1 Propionibacteriaceae bacterium | reverse complement strand
GGGGGCCCGACCCGTGCGCCACGCCTGGATCCCGATCCCGCCGGCGACGACCACGGCGACGAGTCCGGCGAGCACCGCCAGCAGGATCCATCGCTCGCGGCGTCGGGCCGCGGCCTGCTCCGCCTGGCTCACCGGACACCTCCCAGGCTGAGTCGGCTCTGCGGCCGGGCGACCAGCCAGATGGCTCCGGCCAGCAGCGCGAGGTCGCGGGCGATCTCCGCGGCGTACGCGGTCTGTCCGGGTGGCACCGGGCCACCGCCGCCGAAGCAGCCGCAGTCGATGCTCAGCCCGCGGGCGGCCGCCGAGCCGACGGCCGCGACGAAGGCCGCCATCAGGACCGCCGTGGCCAGCGCGGCCGGCCGGACGGCGATCCCGACCAGCAGGAGCACCCCCAGCACGAGCTCGAGGAAGGGCAGTCCCCAGCCGACCGGGGTGACGAGGCCGTCGGGCAGCAGCTGGTACGCCCGGACCGCCGTTACCGAGGCCTGCGGGTCGGCGACCTTGGCTGCGCCGGCGACCAGCAGCACGGCGCCGAGGACCAGCCGCGCCACCGTGGAGAGCCACGGCGTCAGCACCGAGCGGGCGGCGACCGGAGCGGCGACGGCGGTCACCGGGCCTTCTCGACCAGCAGCGCGAAATCGTGCTGGAGATCGGCGATCGGGGTCTCCGGGGTCCAGATCACCACACCGGCGGTCCGGTTGAAGCCGATCACCTGGGACGAGTGGCCGACCTCGTAGCCGCCGCTGGGCAGCTTCTTCATGCCCTCGACCTCCACTCCGACCTGACCGGCGGCCTGCTTGATGGTGGCCAGCGGTCCGGTGAGGCCGACGAACGTGGGGTCGAAGCGATCGAGGTACTTGCGGATGACGGCCGGCTTGTCCCGGGCCGGGTCGGTGGTGACGAAGATCACCTGGACGTGGTCGCGGTCCGCCGCCTCCAACCGCTGCAGGGCCAGGGCCAGGTCGCTGAGCACGGTGATGCAGACGTCGGGGCACTTGCTGTAGCCGAAGAACATCAGGGTGACCGGCCGGGACGGCGACGTGGCCAGGTTGTAGGGGCGTCCGGCCGTGTCGGTCAGCGTGAGGTCGGGCATCGCGTAGGGCTCCGGCAGCGAGGTGCCGCCGAGATAGCCCTCGGGGTCGGCGTTGTAGTGACCGGCCGAGTGCTCGGTCGGTGTGGTGCAGCCGCTGACCAGCAACACCAGGCCGACTGCCAGCAGCGCGGCACGCATCGCAGTCCGGCTCACGGTGCCCTTTAACCTCACGTCAGCGAGGTTAGTTCCCGGTTCGCCTCGCGTACGCCGTCGGCCAGATCCGCGACAAGTGCGCGCAGCCCACTGAGGTCGTCCGGCCGGCCGGCGTCCTCGGCGTCCAGCAGTGTCCGGACCAGCGCCGAACCCACGACCACCGCGTCGGCGTAGCCGGCGACCTCGGCGGCCTGGGTGCCGTTGGAGATCCCGAGCCCGACGCCGACCATCGCGTCCGGGTCGGCCGCCCGGACCCGGGCGACCAGCGTGGGCGCGGACGTCGACGACTGGGCCCGGGCGCCGGTCACGCCCATCACCGAGGTCGCGTAGACCCAGCCGCGGCACGCGGCCACGGTCCGGGCCAGCCGCTCGTCGGTGGAGGACGGCGAGACCAGGAAGATGCGGTCCAAGCCGGCCGCGTCGGAGACCTCCAGCCACTCCCCGGCCTCGTCGGGCGTCAGGTCGGGGGTGATCGCCCCGGACCCGCCCGCGGCGGCGAGGTCCCGAGCGAACCGGGCGGGGCCGTACTGCTCGATCAGGTTCCAGTAGGTCATCACGACCGCCGGGGTCCCGGTGCTCGCCACCGCATCGACGGCGGCGAAGACGTCCCGGGTCCGCACCCCGCGCTGCAGGGCCCGGGTCCCGGCCCGCTGGATGGTGGCCCCGTCGATCACCGGGTCGCTGTAGGGGATGCCCACCTCGACCAGGTCCACCCCCGGCGAGTCACCCGCGCCGGTGAGGGCCCGGAAGGCGGCCAGCGAGGTCGGGACATCGGGGTAGCCGACGTGCAGGAACCCGACCAGGGCACCGCGACCGCTCGCCCTGATGGCGGCGATCCGCCGCCCGGTGTGTCCGCGGGAGATGCTCACAGCTCCTCGCCGGCCCCGGTCGAGGCGCCGCCCAGCTCCAGCTCGACCGGCGGCAGGGCGGCGCTCGCGTCGACCCGCTCTCCGGACTCCGATCCGGTGCCGGAGGTGTCGAGGTCGAACCACTTGATCGCGGTGTCGACGTCCTTGTCGCCGCGGCCCGACAGGCTGACCAGGATCAGCGGAGGCCGGCCGTCGGGCCGCACGGGCAGCCGAGCGCCCAGGGTGAGCGCTCCGGCCAGGGCGTGCGCGGACTCGATCGCCGGAACGATGCCCTCGGTGCGGGCCAGCAGCCGGAAGGCCTCCATCGCCTCCGCGTCGGTGATCGGGGCGTACACGGCCCGGCCGGCCTCGGCGAGCCAGGAGTGCTCCGGCCCGACCCCGGGGTAGTCCAGCCCGGCGGAGATCGAGTGCGAGTCCTGGGTCTGGCCGTCGGAGTCCTGCAGCACGAACGTCCGCATCCCGTGCAGCACGCCGATCGACCCGGCGGAGATGGTGGCGGCGTGCCGGCCCGTCTCCACTCCGTCACCGCCGGCCTCGAAGCCGTACAGCCCGACCTCGGCGTCGTCCAGGAAGTCGGCGAAGATGCCGAGGGCGTTCGAGCCGCCACCGACGCAGGCCGCCACCGCGTCCGGCAGCCGGCCGTAGCGGTCCAGCAGCTGGGCCCGGGCCTCGGTGCTGATCACCCGCTGGAACTCCCGGACCAGCAGCGGGAACGGGTGCGGGCCGGCGACGGTGCCGATCAGGTAGTGGGTGTGGTCCACCGAGGCGACCCAGTCCCGCATCGCCTCGTTCATCGCGTCCTTGAGCGTCTGGGTGCCGGACTCCACCGCGATCACCTCGGCGCCGAGCAGCCGCATCCGCGCCACGTTGAGCGCCTGCCGCTCGGTGTCCACCTTGCCCATGTAGACGGTGCAGTCCAGCCCGAACAGCGCGGCGGCGGTCGCCGTGGCGACCCCGTGCTGACCGGCACCGGTCTCGGCGATCACCCGGGTCTTGCCCATCCGGCGGGTGAGCAGGGCCTGACCCAGCACGTTGTTGATCTTGTGTGAGCCGGTGTGGTTCAGGTCCTCGCGCTTGAGCACGATGGTCGGGGACACCCCCGGCTGCGGTCCGACCGCGTGCTCGGCGAAGCGCCGGGCCTCGGTGATCGGGCTCGGTCGTCCGGTGTAGTCGGCGAGCAGCGCCGCCAGCTCCGCGGTGAACGACGGGTCGGCCATGGCCGTGGCGAACTCCCGCTCCAGCTGCTGCAAGGCGGCGTAGAGGGCCTCGGGGACGAACTTGCCGCCGAACCGGTCGAAATGGCCGGCTGCGTCCGGCAGAACACTGAGCAAAGGGGACTCTCTAGGACTTGTGCAGCGCCGGGTGGGCGCCGGCGGCGACGAGGTCGGCGACCCCCAGCCGCGGGTCGCGGCCGGTGACCAGCGCCTCGCCGACCAGGACCACGTCGGCCCCGGCCCGGGCGAGCTCGATCACGTCGTGCGGACCGCGTACGCCGGACTCGGCGACCCGGACGATGCCGTCCGGGATCTGCGGCGCCAGCCGGGAGAAGGTCTTCGGCTCGATCGACAAGGTGTGCAGGTTGCGGGCGTTGACCCCGATGATCGTGGCGCCGGCGTCGACCGCCCGCCTGACCTCGTCGGCGGTGTGCACCTCGACCAGCGGGGTCAGCCCGATCGACCGGGCCCGCTCGATGAGCGACACCAGCTCCGGGTCGGTCAGCGCGGCCACGATCAGCAACGCCATGTCGGCCCCGGCGGCCCGGGCCTCGAACAGCTGGTAGGCGGTGATGATGAAGTCCTTGCGGAGTACCGGCACCGAGACCGCGCAGCGGACCCGGACCAGGTCCTCCAGTGAGCCGGCGAACCGCCGCTCCTCGGTGAGCACCGAGATGGCGGCCGCTCCCCCGGCCTCGTAGTCCTGGGCCAGCGCGGCGGGATCGGCGATCTCGGCCAGGGCGCCCTTGCTGGGGCTGGACCGCTTGACCTCGGCGATCACCGCCACCCCCGGACCGGACAGGGCGGGCATCGGGTTCAGCGCCGGGTCGACGTGCTGGCAGCGCTCCTTAAGCCGGTCCAGCGGGACCAGCTTCTGCCGCTGCGCCAGGTCCTCCCGGACCCCGGCGATGATGTCGTTCAGTGCACCCACGGTGTCACGCCCGTCAGTCAGCGCCGTAGCCCATGACCTGCAACACCTTCGTTGCGATCATCCCCAGCACCAGCAGGCCGGCCGAGATCCAGAACAGCGGCCAGTTCTGGATGATCACCGCGATCCCGCCCAGGATGAAGGCCACCAAGGCGATCGTGGTGCCGACCCAGGCGGCGAGAGTACGGCCGTGGTGCACGTGCTTGGCCGGCTTGTCGTCCTGCTCCGCCTTGGCCGGTCGCTGACCGGTGCTTGTCATGGCTCCTCACTTCCACCGCGACAACCGTCGGGGTTGCTCGGCCTACCTCATTCTGTCTCGTGCTGGCCGTTTCCGCACATCGGGGTCGTCTCGCTCGCCCGGATCCGCGGTCGGATCGAGCCCGGCGTCCTGCGCCCGCCACAGGTCGACCGGCTCCTCACGGGTGTCGAACCGCTCTACCCGGCTCGGCCAGGAAGGGCTGGTCAGCACGGTCGCCAAGCCGCCGGCGGCGACCATCGCGCCGGCCACCACGTACGCGATCGGCCAGGGGCCCGGAGCCGCCAGCGCCGCGGCCACGCCCGCGGCCGCGATGCCCAGACCGAGCAGCGCGAGGGCTCCGCCGACCACCTGACGGCCGCGGACCCGCAGCGCCAGCATCAGCAGGGCGCCGGCCAGGCCGGCCACGGCCAGGGCCCGGCTGAGGCCCGCGGCCGAGGCGCCGGCCACCAGCCCGAGCACTCCGCCGGCCAGCAGTGCCGCGTAGGCAACCGCCCGGCTCCTCACCGACCGACCGCCGAGAAGCTCTGCGCGACCGAGATGGCCCGGACCACGGCCGCGGCCTTGTTCTGGGTCTCGGTGTCCTCGGTGGGCGGGTCGGAGTCGGCCACGATGCCGCCGCCGGCCTGGACGTAGGCCACGCCGTCGCGGAGCACGGCGGTCCGGATGGCGATCGCCGCGTCGGCGTCGCCGGCGAAGTCCAGGTAGCCGACCACCCCGCCGTAGAGGCCGCGCCGGGACACCTCCAGCTCGTCGATGATCTCCATCGCGCGCACCTTGGGCGCCCCGGAGAGCGTTCCGGCCGGGAAGGCGGCCAGCAGTACGTCGAGCGCCGAGCGGTCGTCGGCGACCTGGCCGGTCACGGTCGACTCGAGATGCATGATGTGGCTGTAGCGGCGGACCTCCATGAACTCCAGCACCTCCACGGTGCCCGGTCGGCACACCCGGCCCAGGTCGTTGCGGCCGAGGTCGACGAGCATCACGTGCTCGGCCCGCTCCTTGGGATCGGCCAGCAGCTCGGTCTCCAGCGCCGCGTCCTCGGCCGGTGTCGCGCCGCGTGGTTTTGAGCCGGCGATGGGATGGGTGATGGCGGTGCCGTCCTTGACCGTGACCAGCGCCTCCGGACTGGACCCGACGATGTCGAAGCCCTCCAGCCGGAGCAGGTACATGTACGGGCTCGGGTTGGTCAGCCGGAGCACCCGGTAGACGTCGAGTGCGTCGGCGGTGGTGTCCACCTCGAACCGCTGGCTGACCACCACCTGGAACGCCTCGCCGGCCCGGATCTCCTCCACCGCGGCCGACACCGCCCGCTGGAACTCCTCCGACGTGCGCTGCCGGCGGATCGGCGCCAGGCCGTTGAAGGTGGCCGAGACCACCGCGGACGGGGTCGGCGCGGCGAGGCGGGCGGTCATGGCCTCGACCCGGGCCACCGCGTCGGCGTACGCGTCGTCGACCCGGTCGTCGCTGCCGTCGTAGTTGATCGCGTTGGCGACCAGCCACACCTCGCCGTCGTGGTGGTCCAGGACGGCCAGGTCGGACGCCAGCAGGAAGGTGAGCTCGGGGATGCCCAGGTCGTCGGGGTTGCTGTCGGGCAGCCGCTCGACCCGGCGTACGGCGTCGTAGCTGAGATAGCCGACCAGGCCCGAGGTGAAGGGCGGCAGCCCCTCGGCGCGCGGAGTGTGCAGCCGCCGCAGGGTCTCCCGCACCGCCTGCACCGGGTCGCCGTCCTCGGGGAGGCCGACCGGGGTGTGTCCGGTCCAGATCGCCTGCCCGTCCCGCTCGGTGAGCGTCGCGGCGGCCCGGACGCCGATGAAGGAGTACCGCGACCAGACGCCCTGCTCCGCCGACTCCAACAGGTAGCTGCCGGGCCGGTTCTGGGCCAGCTTGGCGTAGAGCCCGATCGCCGTCTCGGCGTCGGCCAGCAGCCGGCGGTACACGCTGATCACCCGGCAGGTCCGAGCCTGGTCGCGGAACTCGGCCAGGCTGGGGCGGATCTCGCTCACCGGTCGGCCCCTGGCGGACCCGGAACCGCCGGCAGCGGCCGGGCGTCGAAGCAGGTGCGGTCGCCGGTGTGGCAGGCCGCACCCTCCTGGACCACGGTGACCAGCAGCGTGTCCCCGTCGCAGTCCAGCCGGACCCCGCGCACCCACTGCCGGTGCCCGCTGGTCTCGCCCTTGGTCCAGTAGGCGTTGCGGCTGCGGGAGAAGAAGGTGGTCCGGCCGGTGGTCAGGGTGCGGTGCAACGCGGTGTCGTCCATCCAGCCGAGCATCAGTACCGCCCCGCTCGACTCCTCCTGGATGATCGCCGGGACCAGGCCGGCCGCGTCACGCTTGAGCAGGCCCGCGATCTCCGGAGCAAGGATCTCCGCTGCGGTTGGTGCGTCGGTCACCGACCCATTCTCGCCGATCCCGCCCACTACTATGAGCGCTCATGACCTTTGCCCAGTCGGAGCGCGCCGCTCTCTGCGACCTGTTCGACCGGCTGGGATCGGCGGCGCCCACGCTGTGCGAGGGCTGGGACACCCATGACCTGGCGACCCATCTGTGGATTCGGGAGAACGACCCGCTCGGCGCCAGCGGCATCTCGGTCAAGCCACTGTCGGGGCTGAACGAGCGCCGGATGGCCGAGGTGCGGCAGCGCTGGCCGTTCCCCGACCTGGTCGAGCGGATCCGCAACGGGCCGGCCCGGTTCTCGATCTTCGCCATTCCCGGGGTGGACGAGGGGGCGAACACCACCGAGTTCTTCGTCCACCACGAGGACGTCCGTCGTGCCGGCCCGGAACCGATGACCGCCCGGGACCTGGGTCCCGAGGTCGAGGAGTGGATGTGGCGGCGGCTCAAGCTGCTCGGCCGCGCCTGGTTCCGCCGGGTGCCGGTCGGCGTGGTTCTGGAGCGGCTGGGCTCGGGCGACTCCCACGGCGAGCCGGAGACGATCCGCGCGGCCGGCGGGAGCTCCATCGTCACCCTGGTCGGTCCGCCGAGCGAGCTGATGCTGTACGCCCACGGGCGGCGGCCGGTGGCCGAGATCAAGCTGGTCGGCGAGCCCGACGCCATCGAGGCCCTGAACAACGCCGATCTCGGGCTCTGAGCCCCCACCTTGTCCGGCTCCGCCACACTGGGCCCGTGACGAGGGCGATCACCTTCCGACTCCTGGCCGGCGCCGTGTGCGGGGCGTTCCTGCTGGCGGGGTGCAGCGACCCCCAGAGCGTGCCCAGCACGGACACCCGGACGGCCGGTCCGGCTTCGCCCAGCGCCGCGCCGACCACTCCGACGACGTCCCCGACGGGCGCGACCACGCCGACCCGCCGGGGCCGGCCGGTGGCGACCGAGGCGCTCCGCGGGCTGACCTCCCCCTGGGGCCTGGTGGCGCTGAGGAATGGGAACCTGCTCATCAGCGAGCGGGACACCAAGCAGATCCTGCTGGTGAACGGCGACGCGAAGGAGTCGCTGCGCACGATCGAGGAGGTCGAGCCGGGCGGCGAGGGCGGGCTGCTGGGCCTGGCCGTCACCCCGGACGAGCGGCAGGTCTTCGCGTACTACTCCGCGGCCGACGACAACCGGATCGTGGCGATGAGCTTCGACGGCCGGACCCTCGGCGAGCCACAGGTGATCCTGGACGGCATCCCGCGGGCACAGATCCACAACGGCGGCCGCCTCCTGATCGGCCCGGACGGCTTCCTCTACGTCGCGACCGGGGACGCCGCCGACTCACAGCTGGCCCAGGACCGGGAGTCCCTGGCCGGCAAGATCCTGCGGATCAGCCTCGACGGCGAGCCCGCCCCGGGCAACCCGTTCGGCAACGAGGTGTTCAGCCTCGGTCACCGCAACGTGCAAGGGCTCGCCTTTGATGAGGAGGACCGGCTCTGGGCGTGCGAGTTCGGCAGCCAGGAGTGGGACGAGCTGAACCTGATCAGTGAGGGCAACAACTACGGCTGGCCGCTGGTCGAGGGGTCCGGCGAGGGTGACGGGCTGACCAACCCCAAGGTCGTCTGGGAAACCAGCGAGGCCTCCCCCTCGGGGCTGGCCTACTGGCAGGGCGAGCTGTGGATGGCCGGCCTTCGCGGGGAGCGCTTGTGGGAGATACCGGTCGACGGGACGGAGACCGGCGAGCCGATCGCCCATTTCGAGGGCGAGTACGGCCGGCTGCGCACGGTGGTCGTGTCCAACGACGGCCAGAGCCTGCTGCTGACCGGCTCCAACACCGACGGCCGCGGGGACGTGG
>DASQVF010000200.1:0-9298 GCA_035640915.1 Propionibacteriaceae bacterium | reverse complement strand
GCCGCCCAACAGTGGTGACACGGCCGGATCGGCGCCCAGGAAGCAGGGCGTCGTCGAGACCAGCATCCCGTCGACCACCAGGTTGTTCAGCGACACGTGGTGCCCACCGAACCGCCAGCCCCACATCCCCCGGTCGCCGGGCTCGCCGAACACCCGCAGGTAGTACAGTCCCGGGTCGCGGCCGCGTTCGCGGTCAAACCGGACGACGAACCCCTCCACGTAGTCGAGCACGTTCTCCAGTCCCATGACCGTCGCCACCGTCACGTAAGCCGCCGGGGACAACCCGGTCGAGATCAGCCGCATCGCCGCCCGTTGCTGGGCCGGTCGCTGCTGGTGAACGGTGAGGCCACCATGATCTGTGGGGGTGTAGAACCAGCGGCGGCGCTCGTTGTCCGACGGATCGTCGGCCGGTCCGGCGCCCTGGGCGATGCTGCGCTGGTCCGCCGTCAGGCTGCCGAGCCACGCGCCAGCCGCCTCGGCCATCCGCTGAGCCACCTCGCGACGGGCCGCAAGATCGACGCCGTCCGTGCCCGCATCGGCCATGGCCAGAACCTAGCCGGAGAGCCAGCCGTCGTGGAAGTGCTCTTCCGGTCCCCGCAGCCCTCGTGATAGATCAACAGACACCGGCCGGTCGCGTCCGGGTCATCGACGTCCCGAGGAGAACCCACGTGTCCACCCCCACCGACTCCCGACCCGACTTGGTCACCGTGATCGCCCACATGCGGGCGCGGTCCGGCAAGGAGCAGGAGCTCCGCGACTCCCTCGAGGCGCTGATCGGGCCGACCAGCCAGGAGGCGGGGTACGTCAACTACGACCTCCACCAGGGCCTCGAGGACTCGTCGTTGTTCTACCTGTACGAGAACTGGGAGAGCGTGGAGACCCACGAGGCCCACATGAACCGGCCGCACCTCCAGGACTTCGCCAGCCGACTCGATGATCTGTTGGACGGCGACCTCACCGTGGTCCGGGTGCGCCGGATCGCCTGAACCGACGCGCAGGCCGGCCTTCGGTCGCGGTCGGCGGGTTCCGAGCGTCCGGCCGCCCTGACTCCCGGCGATCCGCCGGTCAGCCCTCAGCTGAGACGGCGTTGGTCAGGTCGGTTCGAACAGGTCGTCGACGTTCGGCAGATCCACGAACCGGGAGACGGTTCCGGCTTCGGCGAGCTCCTGGGCGGCCGGCAGGAAACCGGCCCAGGCGGTGCGGGCCAAGGTGCCGCCCACGCTGATCCGGCGTACGCCCAGAGCCGCAGCCTGGGCCACGGTGATGAACGGGGCGTTGATCAGCAGGTTCACCGGCTTGGGGGCCACGGCGGCCACGATCGCGGCGACGTGGTCGTGGTCGGAGATCCGCGGGGCGTAGAGACAGTCCGCACCGGCATCCGCGTACGCCTGGAGCCGGCGGATCGTGTCGTCGATGTCGGGCCGTCCGACGACGAATCCCTCCGACCGGCCGGTGAGGACAACGGCCGTGCCGCTGTCGTCGATCGCCCGCCGGGCGGCTCGGATCCGATCCACCGAGAGATCGAGCGCAAAGAGCGGGTCGGCCGGATCCCCGGTCGAGTCCTCGATCGAGAGGCCGGCGATGCCGGTCGCCACGGCTGCCGTCACGTTGGCCGCGACGTCCGGCGGCTCGATGGCATAGCCACCCTCGAAGTCCGCGTTCACCGGCACGGTCGCGGCGCCGGCGATGGTGCGGAGATGGTCCAGCGCCTCGTCGAGCGTGGCGTGGTTGTCCGCCCGGCCCATCGTCCACGACATCCCGGCACTTGTCGTGGCCAGAGCCGGGAAGCCGAGCTGCTCCAGCGCCCGGGCGCTGCCGGCGTCCCACGGGTTCGGCATCACGAAGCAACCCGAAGCGTGCAGGTCACGGAAGGTCGCAACGCGGTCGTTCTGCGTAGTCATGACAAACCTCGTGGGCGCGGCCGGGACTGTTTGCTACCGATCTGATCCAACCACGGGATGAGCCGGCAAGATGTCCGACATGGCCCGCCCGCGCTCAGCGCGGGGGCATCGAGGTGACGTCGGCGCCGGAGGGTGCCGGGTAGGCATCGAGCCGGCGGATGTCGGCCAGCTCGAGGGCCCGGGCCAGGTCGGTCGGTGACACCACACCGATCACCCGGGCATCGGCGTCGACAACGATGGCACGCCCGTCGGCGCAGCCGTGCATGCGCTCCAGAAGCTCGTGCACCGGTTCCTCCGGCCGCGCGACCGGGACCTCGCTCGGTGGGCAGGCGATGTCGGTGAGCCGGGTGGTGGCCCGTTGCGCCGGCGCGATGGCGCGTGCGCGGTTGAGGGTGACGAGCCCGGTCAGCCGGCCGAGATCATCGACCAGCGGATAGGTGGAGAACCGGTGGGACATCACCACCTGGTGCACGAAGTCGTCCACCGTGAGACCACCGTCGAGGGCGAGGGGACGCGGCGTCATCACCTGCTCGACGGTGAGGCCGGACAGCCGACCGCTGACCCGGGCGTGCTGCTCCTCGGCGGCGGCGGAGCTGACCACGAACCAACCGATCAGGGCGAGCCAGACCCCACCGATCCCGTCGCCGGAGACCAGCTGCAGCACACCGAGGGCGATCAGTCCGAAACCGAGGAGGCGGCCGGCGCGGGCGGCACTGACTGCCGCCGTCTGCCGGTTGCCGCGCCACCGCCAGAGGGCCGCACGCAGGATGCGGCCGCCGTCCAGCGGCGCCGCGGGCAGCAGGTTGAACAACCCGAGCATCGCGTTGGTCACGGCGAGATAGATCAGCACACCCAGCGTCAGGCCGTCGACGTTCAGCAGAGTCAGGCCAGCGGCGGCCAGGCCGAACACGGCGGCCAACCCGACGCTGGTCAACGGGCCGGCGACGGCGATACGGAAGTCGGCCCCCGGACTCTTCGGCTCGCCACGCAGCGTCGCGACGCCGCCGAGCAGCCACAGCACGATGCTCTCGACCTCGATGCCGTTGCGGCGTGCCACCAGCGAGTGCGCCAGCTCGTGGGCGAGCAGCGAGCCGAGGAAGAGCAGCGCGGCGACGACGGCCGCGGCGATGTAGGCCGCCAAGCTCAGGCCCGGGTAGATGGCCGGTAGCCGTCCGGCCGCCAGTCCGAGGACCAGGATGACCACGATCACGAAGACACTCAGGTTGACCCCGACCCGGATACCGGCGATCCGACCCAACCACACCGACGCTCGCACTCTGCACTCCCTTCAGACGTCTCCCTCCCAGGATCCTCCGCCGGCCGAAGAGGTGGGAACGGGACCGGACCGATCGCACCGACGGCGATGAGTCAGTCGAGCCGCGGCGGGCCGCGACGGATCCGTTCCCGGATGTCGGCCAGCGGGCCGCGCCAATGGGAGATCGGCTCCATCCACCACGTCACCCCGGCCTCGGCGAAGCGGCTCACCAGCTCGCGGTCCGCCTCACCGCCATCGCCCGCGGTGTCGACGCCGTACGCCACATCGAACGGTCGACCGTCGCCGCGGAGCCGGCGGAGGAAGGTCAGCAGGTCGTGGATCGCCGCGGGCTGGTCCTCCGGCGGCACCGAGGAGAGCATCGGGTGCACCCCAGCGAACCGGGCCGCCCGCCGAAACGGTGCCCGGGAGGTTGGCCACTCGCCGCCGACCCAGATCGGAACCGGGTCCTGCACCGGTTGCGGCAGCATCTCGGCCCCCGTGACGCGGTAGTGCTCGCCGGCGTAGTCGAACGGCTTCCCGGTCCAGAGCCCGCTCAGGACGTCGAGGCCCTCGTCCAGCCTGGCTGCGCGAACCCGAGCGTCGATCGGCTCCCCGAAGTCGCCGAACTCGAGTCCGGCCGGTGCTCCGAGTCCGACGCCGACGGTCAGCCGACCGCCCGACAGATGATCCAGGGTGGTCAGCTCCCGGGCCACCTTCCAGGGCCGGCGCCGGGCCAGCGGCAACACCATCGGGCCGAAGCGCATCCGCGGGGTCGCCGCGGCGATCATGGTCAGCGCGATCACCGGGTCCACCGAGGGCCGACGCGGCTCGCCTTCGTCCTCACCACTCCACTGGATGTGATCCCAGACCCAGAACCCGTCCCACCCCGCCGTCTCGGCCTCGATCGCCAGCTCCGCGAGCAGCCGGACATCGGCGTACTCGCCGAAGATCGGCACGTTCATCCCGAACTTCATCGGCCCTCCTCCTTCTGCCCGACAAGTCCTAACACCCCGCACCGACAGGCCACGCCCGGCGCACAGAGGCGTCCTGAAACCCGGGCTAGTTCGGCTCGTCCAGCCACGGGAAGCCGTCGGGATCGCGGACCGCGCGCTCGCGGACCAGGGCGGGGTGGTTGGGCAGCACGGAGTCGAGGAACGCCGAAGCCGCGGCCGGAACTCGCCAGATGCCGGGGTCGCCGGAACCGTGCAGGAGGACGTCGGCCGTGTCGACCAGAACGAGAGGAACTGCCACTTCGGCATGGCCAAGTCGTACGGCAGCACGTCGCCGCGCCCTGCTCGACACGCTGACCAGCTGCCGCCACCGCTCGCTGTCCGGGACCGAGATCCGAGGTGCGCCGAGGGTCAGGAACGGTGGCGGGAGCCCGCTTGGCTACGAGCGAGGCTGCGCCGGGTTGGTCGGGTCACCGTGGGACGGCGGGTTGATGCTGGGCGCATCGGTGGTCTGATCGATGCGTGGCCGCACCGGCGGACCGGCGACCTTCTCCGGAGCGAAAGCGGTGGGTGACCCGCCGGACGGTTCGGCGCCCGCCTTCAGGTCCTCGCGACGCTGCTCCAGGGCCTGCACGACCGGAAGGCGGTCCCCGTGCGCCCGCTCGTAGGCCAGCACCGCGTCGAGTTGGTCCTGGTCAAGGGTGCGGGCGCGCAGAATCAGGGAGTTGAGGGGAAGGTGGTCGTAGTCCGGCAGCGGTAGCTCGTTCCGGTTCGGTGAGGTCGGCTCGGCGGCGTTCACTTCTGATCACTCCTCCCGGCGGCGCCCGAATGCACCACCCCGGCACACCTACCCAAGGGCGCGACGATCCACGCCGGGCAGACTAGGGCCGAGCAGAAGACGGTGAGGAGAACCAGATGAGTACCGTCCGGTCGACCGCGACGGCGGACCCGGAGATCGGCAGCGTGCCGCAGGAGCTGGCTACGGCGTTCGCGGGTGTGCGCCGGCTCGGCGTGGCCTTCTCCGGCGGGGTGGACTCCTCGGTGCTGCTGGCCGCCGCGGTCCGCACACTCGGGTCCGACCGGGTCGTGGCCATCCTCGGCGTCTCGCCCAGCCTGGCCACGGAGGAGCGGGCGGCGGCGCACGACGTCGCGCGCTCCATCGGCGTCCCGCTGGTGGAGATCGAGACCCACGAAGGCGACCGTCCCGAGTACCGGGCCAACGGGGCCGATCGCTGCTTCCACTGCAAGGACGAGCTGTTCGCCCGGATCGGCGACGACGTCGCCGCGGCCCATCGGCTGGACGCGATCGCGTACGGCGAGAACGCCGACGACGCGAGGCGGCCCGACCGGCCGGGCGCCCAGGCGGCCACCAACCACCGGGTGCTGCGCCCGCTCAGCGATGCCGGCCTGGACAAGGCCGCGGTACGCCGGCTCGCCCGCGCCTGGGCGCTGCCCAGCGCTGAAAAGCCGGCGGCGCCCTGCCTGGCCTCCCGGATCCCGCACCACTCCGAGGTCACTCCGGAGAAGCTGGCCCAGATCGACGCGGCCGAGGCGGCGCTGCGCGCGCTGGGCTTCGCCGATCTCCGGGTCCGTCACCACGGCGACATCGCCCGGATCGAGCTGCCGGGGGCCGACCTGGTCCGCGCGGCCAGCGAGCCGCTACGCCGGCAGGTCCGGCAGGCGGTGGTCGGCGCCGGCTTCCGCTACGCCGCCCTCGACCTCGGCGGTCTGCAGTCCGGCGACTTCACCCTCACCGTGCTGCGGAGAGACCCCGCCGCCCATGGCTGACCGATCCAGGGAGGGGGGGCGACCCCCCTCGGACCCCCCGCCGCGCGCGCAACAACACACGGGAGCGCGCGGGTCCAGCCTCGACGAGATCGCCAACCTGGACTGGGGCCGGACGCAGCGACGTGGCTATCCGGAGGCGATCTACTGCGCGGAGAAGACTGCCGAGCAGGTGGGTCTGATCGCCGTCGCGGCACGGGAGCGGCCGGAGGTGACGACGCTGTTCACCCGCGCCAACGCAGCGCACGCCGATGCGGTGCTCGCGGCCCTGCCCGACGCGCGGCACGACACCCTGGCGGGGTTCCTCGCGTGGCCGCCGGAGCCGCCGACGCCCAGCGGCGGACTCGTCGCCGTCCTGGCCGCCGGCACCTCCGACCTGCCGGCCGCCCGCGAGGCGTACCTGACCGCCCGCTACCTGGGCCGCGAGGCCGAGCTGGTGGTCGATGTCGGGGTGGCCGGCCTGCACCGGGTGCTCGGCCGGCTGGACCTGCTGCGTCGCGCGGCGGTCGTCGTCGTGGCCGCCGGCATGGACGGCGCGCTACCCAGCGTGGTGGCCGGCCTGGTCGGTGTCCCGGTGGTGGGGCTGCCGACCTCGGTCGGTTACGGCGCCTCGTTCGGCGGCGTCGCCGCGCTGCTGACCATGCTGAACGCCTGCGCTCCAGGAGTCGCCGTGGTCAACATCGACAACGGCTACGGCGCCGGTCACCTCGCCGCCCAGATCGCCGCGCCGGCCCGACACGGGGCCGAGGACGGGTGAGGCACGCCTGGATCGACGCATCGGCAGGGGTGGCGGGGGACATGCTGCTCGGGGCGCTCCTCGATGCCGGCGCGGACCGCGCGGCGGTGCAGGCGGCGGTGGACGCCGTGGTGCCGGGATCGGTTGCGGTGACCATGACATCGGTGACCCGGGCCGGTCTCCGCGCCACCAAGGCCGAGGTCGACGTCCGAGCGCCGGACCAACCGCACCGCCACTGGGCCACCATCCGCGGCCTGATCGACGACGCCGACCTGGCCGAACCCGTACGCGAGCGGGCGCGGGCCGTGTTCGCCCGGCTGGCCGAGGCCGAGGCCCGGGTGCACGGCATCGAGCCGGACCAGGTGCACTTCCACGAGGTGGGGGCGCTGGACTCGATCGCCGACGTGGTGGGGGTGGCCGCGGCGCTGCACGACCTCGGGGTCGACACCGTGAGCGCCGGCCCGGTCGCGCTGGGCTCCGGAACCGTCCGCACCGCCCACGGCGTCCTTCCGGTCCCGGTGCCCGCGGTGGTCGAGCTGGCGCAGGACTGGCGGGTGAGCGCCGGTGGTCCGGGCGAGCTGACCACACCCACCGGCATGGCGCTGGTCGTCACCCTCGCCGAGCGCTGCCAGGACCTCCCGGACCTGCAGGTGCGCGGCGTCGGCGTCGGGGCCGGGACCCGCGACCCGGCGGGCCGGGCCAACGTGACCCGGGTGGTCCTCGGCGACCTCGCGGCCCGGTCGGCCGATCCGACGAGCCCGGCGCTGCTGCTGGAGACCAACATCGACGACCTGGACCCGCGGTTGTGGCCCGAGGTCCTGCAGCGGCTGCTGCGGGCCGGCGCCGACGACGCCTGGCTGGTGCCCATCCTGGGCAAGAAGGGCCGCCCCGGCCACGTCCTGACCGTCCTGGGCCCGCCGGACCGCGCCGACGTCCTGCGCACGGAGATGATGGCCGGCACCAGCACCTTCGGGGTGCGCCAGACGGCGTACCGCAAGTACGCCCTGCCCCGGGCCTGGTTCGACGTCGCCGTCGGGAACGTGGCGGTGGCGGTCAAGGTGGCACACCGCGACGGCGTGATCTTCCAGGTCAGCCCGGAGTTCGACTCGGTCGCCGCGGCGGCGGTCGCGCTCGGCATCACCCAGCACGAGGCGTTGACGGCGGCGGCTGCGGCGGCCGCGACCGCGGGCTTGGTGACCGGGGTTGCGCTGCCCGAAGGCGGCCGGAGCACAATGGCGTCATGATCCCTACCTCCCCGTTCGGCCGGACCGGCCACCAGAGCACCCGGGTGATCTTCGGCGCGGCCGCGCTGTCCGCTGTCACCCAGGACGAGGCGGACTCGACGATGGAGCTGGTCGCCGCTTCCGGGGTGAACCACATCGACGTCGCGGCCAGCTACGGCAAGGCCGAGCTCCGGCTCGGACCCTGGGTGGAGCAGCACCGCGACGAGTTCTATCTCGCCACCAAGACGGGAGAGCGGACCGCCGACGCCGCGTACGCGGAGATCAACCGGTCGCTGGAGCTGCTGCGGACCGACCAGGTCGACCTGCTGCAGCTGCACAACCTCGTGGACGAGGTCGACTGGCAGACCGTCTACGCGCCCGGTGGAGCGCTCGAGGCTGCGGTGCGGGCCAAGGAGGAGGGCCTGGTCCGCGACATCGGGGTCACCGGTCACGGGGTTACCGTGGCCCGGCAGCACCTGCGCTCGCTGCAGGAGTACGACTTCGCCTCGGTCCTGCTGCCCTACAACTACCCGATGACCGGCAACGCCCAGTACATGGCCGACTTCGAGGAGCTGCTCGGGGTCTGCGCCGAACGCGGAGTGGCCGTGCAGACCATCAAGTCGATCACTCGGGCGCCCTGGGGCAGCGAGTCCGAGCGCCACGCCGCCACCTGGTACGAGCCGCTGACCGACCCGGAGGCGATCGATGTGGCCGTGGCCTGGGTGCTCGGCCGTCCGGACATCTTCCTGAACACGGTCGGGGACATCCACGTGCTGCCCAAGGTGCTCGACGCCGCCGCCCGGTTCACCGGCCGGCCGAGCGAGGAGGACATGGCCCGGCTGGAGGCGGCCTGGGGGATGGAGCCTCTCTTCGTCTAGGCCATGTGCCCTGAGCTTGTCGAAGGGCCGACAAGCTCAGGACGGCGCCTTTCGACAGCTCAGGCCGCATCCGGGACCGGCAGGTGCTCTCGGGCCCAGTCGTACGCGATGCGGTGCGACTCGAAGAACGAGTCCATGCTGGGCACGTCGATCTCGATCATGAAGTCGCCGTCGTAGTCGTCCGGGATGGCGGCGAGCACCGCGTCGAAGTCGACGACGCCGCGGCCGGGTTCGCACCAGAGGCGCCGGCTGGAGCTCAGCTCGGAGTAGCCGCGGTCGCCGGCGGCGGCCGCGTCCAGGAAGTCGGGGAAGCAGTCCTTGAGATGGATGGCACCGATCCGGTCGGCGTACCGCGCGATGAAGGGTCCGGGCTCGACGCCGGCCCAGCGCAGGTGCCCGGTGTCGGGTCCGATCCCGAGAACGTCGGGTCCGAGCTGGTCGAGCAGTGCGGAGATCTCCGTCTCGGTCTCGAAGACCCCGCCCACGTGGGAGTGGTGCAGCGGGCGCAGGCCTTCGGACTGCAGGACCTGGCAGATGATGCCGCAGTTCTCGATCGCTCGGGCGAGCCGG
>DASQVF010000199.1:0-3258 GCA_035640915.1 Propionibacteriaceae bacterium | reverse complement strand
CGCCGCCCGCGAGGAGCAGGGTCAGCAGGAGGCCCGGATCCGCCAGCTCACCGACATGCTGCGCCGGGCCCAGGTGGGGGAGGCGCCGGCCGCGGCCGACGAGGTCGTACCCGGCGCCAAGGTGACCATCGCCTTCGACGGCGACGAGTCCGACACCGACACCTTCCTCCTCGGCTCCCGCGAGCTGCTCGGGCTGGACAACGACGCCACCAACGTCTACAGCCCGCAGTCGCCCCTCGGAGCGGCGATCCTGGGTCTGCATCCCGGCGACGCGGCGTCCTACGTCGCGCCGAACGGCAAGTCGATCAACGTCACGGTGATCAAGGTCGAGCCCTTCGGAGGCTGAGACCCCCTAGAAGCACGGCTACACCAAACGCCACTACGACTGACGGCTCTGACCGGCGGCCGGGCCGGGCACCTACCGGTGCCGCCGTAGATCCCGCTACCTCGCTCGCCGGCTGGCAGTCTCCTGCTCCACACGAGTTCCTGCAGCGATACACAGGTTGCAACGCGTGTATCGCTGCAGAAACTCACGTGCACGTGGGTTCCTCCGAGCGGTGGAAGCGTCGCCGCGCGCCTCCTACGGGCGTGGGTCAGAGGGTGCCGAGCAGCTCGGTGGCCTCGGCCGGCGTCAGCGCGCCGGAGGCCACCTCGGCCAGGATCTGGTCGCGGGTGAGCCGGGGTTCTGGCTCCGGCTCGTCGGTCAGGTTCAGCTTGCGCAGCAGGTCGGCGAACCGCAGCCGGGCCGTCGGGTAGGAGACGCCGAGGTGCTTCTCCACCTCCCGCAGGTTGCCGCGGGAGGCGAGGAAGACCCGAAGCATCTCCGTCTCGGCCGGGTTCAGCGCGCAGAACGCGCACGGTGCGAAGACGCCGGCCAGCTCGCTGCCGCAGGCGGCGCAGCCGAGCCGGGTGGTGGCCAGCCGCTCGCCGCACACCGGGCAGTCGCTCGGCGCCCGGTGCTCATGATGCTCGGCCGGGCGGCGGGACCGTTCCGTCACGTGTCCTCCTCCCTGAGGCTCCTCGGCCACGTTCCCGACGGTGCCGTGCTGGATGGTGAGCTCGCAAGCTGGCTCACGCCACCCCCGCCTCGCTGGACCGGTCCGAGCCGACCCGCACCTGGGCATGACCCATCACGACCTCGATATCCAGCTTGGCGCTGCCGTTGCCCATGACCACCTCGTCACCGGCCCCGTTGTGACCGCCCGACCAGCTGACCTTGCCCAGCTGGGCGTCGCCCTTGACCGTCACGTTCGAGTGGTCGGCGAGGTGGACCGAGAGCGAGCCGGACTCAGCCCGGATCCGGCTCCGGCCGGTGGTGATAGCCCCCGAGATGGTGGCCTGGCCGGCCTGGACCAGCGCGTCGTTGATCTCGCCGACGTCGAGCAGCTTGGCGCCACCGGCGGTGACCCGGACCTTGCCCAGGTGCGGCACCCGCTCGGTGTTCAGGCTGCCCGCGGTCACCTCGACGTCGACCACGATGCCGGGATTCACCTTGAGCAGCAGCTCCTTGCCCAGCCCCAGCGAGCGGATGTCGTCCAGCGAGCGCGGCGCGCCGCGCAGGATGCTGAACCCGTCGAGCGATGCGCCCAGCTCACCGTCGCTCGACACCTCGAGCACCGCACCGTTGCGCCGCAGCACGTGCGGACCGTCGGCGGACAGTGTCGCCACCGAGCTCTCACCGAGGATCCGGACCCGACGGCCGACCGCGCGAACCGAGATCCGCTCCACACCACTGGTGTTGACCGGCTTCGTCCGCACCGGTTCGGCCGGCGGCTCCGGCGACGGGTCGGCCGAGCCTGGCGGCGGGAGGAAGCTCTCGCTGGTGTGGGTCGCATGCTGGGGTCGGTCGGTCTCGGCCGCCCACGGGTCGGAGCCGTCGGCTGCGGCCGCTGCCAGCTCCTCGTTGGTCGGCTCGGCGGTCGGCTCCTGCTCGGTGTCCGTCGCCTCGCGGACATCCGTGGGCTCGACCTCACTGGTCTCAGGCTGGTCGGGGGCCGAGTCTGCGGCCTTCAGGGCATCGATACGCCGGGCAGCTTCCGCGGCGTCGATGCGCCCAGCCGCCAGCTCTTCGAGGATGGTCGTCATGTCCGGAGTAGTCATACGACGAATGTAAAACCAGCCTTTCTAGATTGGAAGGCCCAATTGCGACTTCAGGGTCCGGCCAGGGGAGGTATATGGTTGCAGCATGCAAGTTATGGCCCAACGAGCTCGCGCTCAGCTGACGGCGGAGATGCTCGACGTCCTGATGGGCGTCGGTCGCCGGTTCCGGCGCCGCAGCACGGGAACGACCGTCGACCCGGGCGCCTTCTGGCTGCTCCGGTCCTTGCTCGGGGACGGACCGGTCCGCCCGACCGACCTCGCCGCCAGCTTGGGCCTGGACATCTCGACCGTGTCGCGTCATCTCGCCCAGCTGCACCGGGCCGGCCTGGTGCAGAGGTCCGCCGACCCGGCCGACCGCCGGGCCCAGCGGGTCCAGCTCAGCCCGACCGGACGGGCGGAGGTCGACCGGGCCCTGGCCTCGCGACGGGCGCTGCTGGAACGCAGCCTGAGCGACTGGACCGATGACGACGTGGAGCTGCTGCACCGCCTGATCACCCGCATGCTCGCCAGCCTGGAGAGCGCCGAGGAAGGACCGCACGACGATGACCGCTGAGACGACCGACGGGACGGCGGCACCGTCACCGGCGCCGGCGGAGCCGAGCGCGCCGGGATACCTCAGCCGCAAGCAGATCCTGGTCGTGCTCGGCGGCCTGATGGCCGGGATGTTCCTGGCGGCCCTGGACCAGAGCATCGTCGGCGTGGCGCTGCCCAAGATCACCTCAGAGCTCGGCGGCCTGGACAAGCTGTCCTGGGTCGTCACCGCGTACCTGCTCACCTCGACCGCAGCGACCCCGCTGTGGGGCAAGATCTCCGACCTCTACGGCCGGCGGCCGATGTTCCAGACCTCCATCGTGGTCTTCCTGCTCGGATCTGTGGTCTGCGGCTTCGCCAGCCCGATCGCCGGCGGGCTGAACGTCCCCGCCATGGACCTGATGATCGCCGGACGCGCTGTCCAGGGCGTGGGCGGCGGCGGCCTGATGTCGTTGGCGCTGGCGGTGATCGGTGACGTCATACCGCCTCGGGAGCGCGGGCGCTACCAGGGTTACTTCGGCGCGGTGTGGGGCCTGTCGTCGGTCGCGGGTCCCTTGCTGGGCGGATGGCTGACGGACGGACCGGGCTGGCGCTGGATCTTCTACATCAACGTCCCCATCGGCCTCG
>DASQVF010000198.1:0-9268 GCA_035640915.1 Propionibacteriaceae bacterium | reverse complement strand
TCGGAGCGTACGCCGCTGACCGCCGGGCTGCTCGCCGAGACGATGGCCGAGGCCGGGCTGCCGGCCGGCTGGCTCAACCTCGTCACCGGCCGGCCCGCCGAGATCGTGCCGGTGTGGAACGACCATCCCGACGTCGCGGTGCTGACCTTCACCGGCTCCGCCGAGGTCGGTTGGCAGCTGAAGAGCGACTCGCCGCGCAAACGGCACATCCTCGAGCTCGGCTCGAACACCGCGGTCGTGGTGGCCGCGGACGCCGATCTCGACCGCGCCGTCGATGCCGTGGTCACCGGCGGCTTCACCTTCAGCGGACAGACCTGCATCTCGGTGCAGCGGATCTACGTCGAGGAGCCGGTCGCGGAGGAGTTCACCGCCCGGCTGGCGGCCGCCGTCGAGAAGGTCAAGGTCGGGGACACCCGCGACCCCGACACGGTCGTCGGACCGGTGATCAGCGACCAGGCCCGGGAGCGGGTGGTCAGCTGGATCGAGGAGGCCGTGGACGGCGGGGCGCGGGTCGCGACCGGTGGCTCCCTCGAGGGCAGGTGCCTGCGGCCGACCGTGCTGGCCGACGTGCCGGCGACCGCGCGCGTGGTCTGTGAGGAGGTCTTCGGGCCGGTCGCGTCGGTGATCACCGTCAAGTCGGTGTCGGAGGGCATCGAGGAGGTCAACTCCGCCCGGTTCGGACTGAACACCTCGATCTTCACCACCGACCTGGCGTCGGCCCTGCAGTTCGCCCGGGAGGCCGAGGCCGGCAGCGTGCTGGTCAACATCACCCCGTCGTTCCGGGCCGACCACATGCCCTACGGCGGGGTCAAGGACAGCGGCCAGGGCCGCGAGGGCGTGAAGTACGCCATCGCCGAGCTCCTCGACCAGCGACTCGTGGTGCTGGCGCCCTGATCATCGGTCGACTGACGTGTCCTTCTCCTTGGGCTGCGGGAGTGACGTACCGGGGGCCTCGAGGGTCGTCAGCTCCGCTTCGCGGCCGACGGTCGCGGTGACCGAGGTGTCCCGATCCTTGAAGAGCAGCAGGAACAGCACCAGAACGGCGGCGGCGATAGCGGCCGGGATGACCCAGATCGAACGCCACGCGTGTTGGTCGGGGGCGGTGGCGAAGGAGTCGACGATGGGACCCGACACCAGCGAGCCGATCAGGATGCCGACGCCGTAGGTGGCCAGCGTGATCAGCCCTTGAGCCGAGCTGCGGAACCGGTCCCCGGCGAACCGGTTGGTGTAGATCTGACCGGCGACGAAGAAGAAGTCGTAGCAGACCCCGTGCAGCAGCAGGCCGATGATCAGCAGCCAGAAGAAGCCGCCGGCGTCGCCGAAGGCGAAGCAGACATAGCGCAGGGCCCAGGCCGCCATGCCGATGGCCAACGTCTTCTTCACCCCGAGACGCTTCAGCAGGAACGGCAGGATCAGCAGGAACAGCACCTCCGACACCTGACCGAGCGACTGGACGGCGGCCGCGGCCTGGACGCCCACCTCGTTGAGGAAGAGGTTGGTGAAGTTGTAGTAGAAGGCCAACGGGATGCAGATGGCGATCGAGGACAGGAAGAACACCAGATACGAGCGGGACTTCAGCAGACCGAGAGCCTCCAGGCCGAGCATCTCGCGCATGCTGGACTTGTCGCCGCGCCGGCTCGGTGGGGTCGCGGGCAGGGTGAAGCTGAACAGACCGAGGATCAGCGAGGCGATCGCCGCCATCTTGAAGGTGAGGGACAGCTCGCCGCCGCGTTCCCAGCCCAGCCAGCCGATGATCAGGCCCGCGACGATCCAGCCGATGGTGCCCAGCACGCGCACCCCCGGGAACTGCCGTTCGGGATCACGCATCTGCCGGAACGACACCGAGTTCACCAGGGCCAGGGTCGGCATGTACAAGATCATGTAGGCCAGGATCAGCGGGAAGAAGGTGCCGAAGTCCGACGTGGTGGAGGCCAGCCACAGCAGAACCGCTCCGGCCAGGTGCAGGACCCCCAGAATCTTCTGCGCCGAGAAGAACTGGTCGGCGATCAGACCGATGATCAGCGGCGCGAGAATCGCGCCGAGCGACTGGGTCAGGTAGGCGAGGCTGATCTGGCTTCCCGACGCGGACAGACCCAGACCGAGGAACGTCCCCAGCGTGACGAACCAGGCACCCCAGACGAAGAACTGCAGGAACATCATGAACGAGAGCCGAAGCCGCATCGTCGGGCTGAGCTTCTCGCTGAGGCCAGCGGTTCCTGTCGTCGACATCTCGACCTCCTGAGCCGAAGCGGCTACCCGCTCACCGCCCGGCAACGAGGCCGTTCCGGGGCGTTCGCGGGTGGGTTTTTCCGCACCGTAGCACTCGCCGGGCCGCCTGACGAGCCTGCTGGTTCACCGGGGCCCGTGCCTGTCCGATAAGCGACATTATGTCAAGTAGGGTCGGTCCACCCCGCGTCGTCCCGGCGGACCGGGTCCGGTGTCTTGTCTCGACCTACGCCTGGCCGAATACGGACTGGCCAGGATTGAGCAGGTGACGCGGGTCGAACCGCTGCTTCGCCTCGACCATGGTGTCCCATTGGCCGCCGAACTGCCGCTCCCAGTCCTCAGGAGCCATGGGCACCGAGTCGACCGGGTAGTAGCAACCGCCGTGTGCCACCGCCGACTCGTACAGGCGGCGGTTCTGAGCCAGCTGGGCCTGTACGCGCTCCGGGCTCGGCGGCACCGTCGTCCGCATCAGCCCGACCAGGACTACCCGCCCTTCGTCCGGCGCGCGGAAGAACGGCGTCCGCAGGGACTCGCGCTGATACGGATAGATCAGAACCGGACCGGCCACGTCGGCGGGAACGACCGACTCGAGCATCGCCGCTGTGAAGGCGCGCGCCTCCGAGCCGGGCAGGATCAGGTCGAGCATCGGATGCGGGAGCTGCCACAAGCCCAGCGCGGTCAGCGTCTCCTCGACCGGGCCGAGGCGGTCCAGGTAGTCGAGGTAGTCCAGGTCCGCCGGGAAGTGTCCACCCGGGAGCCAGTCCCGCCGCCGCGGCGTCGTGGCGGTCAGGTCGTTCGGCTGGTCCAGCAGCTTCACGGTCTCGATGCAGAAGACCCAGGGCCCGGTGCCCGCGGGCGCGGTGAAGGCGGCCGCGTCCGGACCGAGGTGCCCGACGATCGACTGCGGGTCGTTGCCGAGCGCGAAGCCCTGGACGCACTCGTACTCGACCTCGTCGACCAGCGCGTTCAGGGTCGTGAAGAACGTGTCGAAGTCGCCGTACAGGGCTCGGTGGTAGTGGGCGCGGGTCGGCGCCACGACCAGCGGCAGGCGGGCACTGGTGAGGATGCCGAACTGGCCGAGCCCACAGCGCACGACATCGAACAGGTCAGGGCGCTCATGCGGCGAGCAGCGTACGACCTCACCCTCAGTGGTCACCACCTCGAGCTCGAGGACGTGGTCGGTCTGCGCGCCCAGCCGGCAGGTTCGCGAGCCCACTCCCCCGACCGACAGCGTGCCCCCGACCGTCGCGCCGAGGTAGTCGGTGAAGACCGGAAACGTGCGGCCTACGCCGAGTGCCGCCTGCGCGACATCGCGCCACCGGGCACCGGCCTGCACCACGATGGAGTCGGGTGTGAGCTCGAGAACGCGATCGAGGCCGCGCATATCGAGCACCAGCCCGTCGCTCGCCTGGGACTGCCCGTCGGTGCTGTGGCCGGCGCCGCGTACGGCTAGTCGCAGGTCCTGCTCGATCGCGTAGGCGACGGCGGCGACCACGTCGTCGACGCTGGCGGCCGGGGCCACTCCCCACGGGACGTTGTGCACGTAGCCGCCGTAGTCCCGAGCAACCGCTCGCCGAGCATTCTCGTCCCGAACGATGTGGGCTGCGAGCTCCTCTTCCGTTCTCGCGACCGTGGCCATCTCCGCAGGGTAGCGCGCGCTCGGACGGAGCTCGTAAGAATTGGGCCCTCGTCGAGATGACCTTGCCATTCACCCTCACCCCTGGGGACGGATGGTCTCGCGGGCCAGAAGAGGGTCAGGTGATCCCAACCCCCGGATCGGGGTACCCATGAGGCACGGCGGACAGTGGTGGTACCCCGCGAGCCCGTCGTAGGCCCGGCGGGTCGAGAAGGCTGCCCGCCGGGCCGACCTACGTCGCCAAAGCCTTGCCTCTTCTAGCACGATCGTGCTATTTTGAGCCGTGCGGAAGGGCCAGCTGACCCACCAGGCGATCCTGGACGAGTCGGTCCATCTCGCCTCGCGCCTGGGCCTGCTGGGCTTGAGTGTCGGCGGCCTCGCCGACGAGGTCGAGATGAGCAAGAGTGGGCTGTTCGCCCACTTCCGCTCCAAGCAGCAGCTCCAGCTCGAGACGCTGGCCCACGCCCGCCGGCTGTTCATCGACGTCGTCGTCCGGCCGACCCTGTCGGTGCCCGACGGGGAGCAGCGGCTACGCGCCCTGGTCGAGCGGTGGTTCGGCTGGGCCGACGAGTCGCTCGGCGGCGGCTGCCTGTTCGTCGCCGCGGCCGTCGAGCTCGACGACCAGCCGGGTCCGCTGCGCGATGCGCTCGTGGCGAGCGAGCGCGAATGGCGAGGTCTGCTGCGCTCGGTCGTTCGGGCCGCAGTCGACGCCGGTGAGTTCACTACCGAGCTGGACCCGGATCAGTTCAGTTACGAGCTGCACGCCCTGATGCTGGCCTATCACCACTCGAGCCGCCTGCTGACCGATCGCGACGAGGCGGCGATGCGCACTCGGTCAGGTCTCGAGCGGCTCATGCGGGCCGCCCGGCCGACCGGCTGATCCTTCAGGAGGACCCGTGAGACGGACATCGGCCAAGAAAAGCACGATCGTTCGTGCGAAGGCTCGGATGCTGGGCGTTGTCTCCTGGTTGACGCCGGCACTGGCGGCGCGGGTGGCCGCCCGGCTATGGTTCACGATCCCGCCGCGGGTGCGTGTCGGCGTCGACGTGGCCGGTGGCGCACCGTTCGAGACCAGCGTTGACGGTCGGGTGGTCCGCGGCGCAGTCTGGGGCGACGGTCCGGTGGTCTACCTCGTGCACGGCTGGGCCGGCGATCGCCGGCAGATGGCGCCGCTGGTCGAGCCCCTGGTCGCCGCCGGATACCGCGTGGTGGCCTTCGACGGGCCGAGCCACGGCCGGTCCGACCCCGGCCGGTCGGGACCCGGCCGGAGCCATGCGGTCGAGTTCGCGAACGCGCTCGCGACCGTTGCCAGCCGGCACGGCGCCGCCCGGGCCGTCGTCGCTCACTCGATGGGGGCGATGGCGACCATGGTGGCCCTGCGCCTCGGCCGGCTGTCGGCCGAGCGACTGGTCTTCGTGGCCCCGATGCACGAGCTGCGCAGCTACCTCGACCGCTTCGCCGACTCGCTGGGACTGGGGCGCCGGGCCCGCCGCCGTCTCGACGCCGACCTGGAGGCGCACGTCGGGATGCTGGTCGAGGACTTCGAGCTGCTCAACCTGGCCGAGGACACCCAGCCCGCTCCCCTGCTGGTCGTCCACGACCGGAACGACCGCCAGCTCGGCTGGGCCGAGAGCGTGGCCCTCGTCGACCAGTGGCCGGGAGCCCGCCTCGTCACCACCGAAGGGCTGGGCCACAGCCGGCTGCTCGGCGATTCCGCCGTGCACGAGGCGATCGTGGACTTCGTCAGCCGGTAGCGCCGGCGGGCCGCAGCACAGCCCAGGCGTGCGGAGGAACCGCTCCGCCGCTGACCAGTGCCGCCGACGACTCCACCACCTCACCCGGGCGGGGGGCGGCGTACGGGCGGTCCGCCAGGTTCAGCACCAGGCTGAGTCGGCGGTCGGGCTCGCGTCGGGCCGAGGCGTGCACCACCAGATGGTCGTTGGCGACCTCGGTGGTGTCCAGGACCGCATCCACCAGCCAGGAATGCCGGCGCCGCAGTCCGAGCGCCTGCCGGTACGCGGCCTCCACCTCGGGATGCCGGTTGGCGAACTGCCCGCGCTCCCCCGGCAGCTCGGGCCGGACGGCGTCATCCCCGCCCGGTCGTTGCTCCTTGGCCGCCTCGAGACCGAACTCGTCGCCGTAGTAGACGCTCGGCACCCCGGGCAGGAACCCGAGCAGGGCCACGGCATGGGTCCAGTGGCGCCGGTCATGGATCTGGCTGGCTACTCGGGTCACGTCGTGGTTGCTGAGGAACGTCATCGGCAACAGGTGCTCGAGCAGGTCGCGGTGCCGGCGGAGCGTCCAGTCCAGCTCGTGCAGGTTGACACTGTCCAGGCCCGACCAGATCGCCTTCCACAGCTCGTACTGGGTCACCGAGTCGATACCGGAGTCCGCCACGTATCCGGCGTAGTCGCCGTGGATCATCTCTCCCACGAACCACGCTTCGCCGAACTCCTGCCGGACCGGCGGCAGCACCGCCGCCCAGAACGAGGCTGGCACGGCGTACGCGGCGTCCAGCCGCCAGCCGTCGATCCCCCGGCGCAGCCAGTGCAGCATCACGTCGCGGACATACTCCCGAACCTGGGGCGAGGCGTGGTTCAGCGTGACCAACGTGTCGTGACCCTCGAAGTAGTCGGCGGTGACCATGCCGTCGTGGTCGTAGAGGCCGCTGACCCAGTCCGCGGCCGGTGATCCCGGACCCTCCGCCAGGGCCTGGGCGACGGGCGGGAACTCCCGTCCGGCGTGGTTGAACACCCCGTCGAGGAGGACCCGGATGCCGCGGTCGTGGCATGCCGTCACCAGCCGGCCGAGGTCGTCGTCGTTCCCGAGCCTCGGGTCGATGTGGAAGTAGTCGATGGTGTCGTAGCCGTGGCTGCTCGACGTGAACACCGGTCCCAGCAACAGCCCGTTCGCGCCGAGCGACACGAGGTGGTCCAGCCAACCCTCCAACCGGCGCAGCCCGTGCGGCTCAGCCGGATGGCGAAGGGCGCCGACGAAACCGAGCGGATAGACGTGCCACCAGATCACGTGCCCGACCCAGGACGTCACAACCCCACTCTCCTCCCAAACCTCTCGCTGCGACAGGTTCGGCAACGGTGGGACAGGTGATCGGCAACGATACCGAGATATGTCTTGCCTTGCCGCAAGGTAGTCGGCAGAGCCACACATCGGGCGGAAGGTGGTCGTGCTCGACCAGTCCGGCCGGTTAGGCTCCCGCCGGTCAGCGCCGGGTGCGAGGCGTGAAGGCGCGTAGGGCGTCGATGTCGCTGTTCCGGGACCAGACGTACTCGTCGACCCAGGCCGCCCGATCCGGGTAGCCGGACTCCGCGATGACGCGGTTGCACACGGCTTCGAGATCGATCTCGGTGTGCCGCAACGACACCTGGCCGTCGCGCAGCAGGCTCCAGGATCCGCCGGGGCGCCCGTAGGGCATGCCGATGCTGCCCGGGTTGACGACCAGACGCCGGTCGAAGAGCCGGACGAACGGCATGTGGGTGTGCCCGCAGACCACCGTCCGAACGTCCTCGTCCAGTCCGCTGAGCACCGCCGCCCAGCGCTCCGGTGGGGAGTCCACCAGTACCACCTCGTCGTCGTCCCGCGGGGTGCCGTGGCAGAACACGGTCCGGCCGAAACCGGCCAGATCGAGGATGACCGGATGCGGCAACGCTGCCAGCCGGTCGAGTTGGTCCCGGCGCAGCTGACGGGCCGCCCAGGTCGACTCCGGATGGGGTGAGGCGCCGCCGCCGGCGATCTCGACCAGCTCCCGGTCGGCGTTGCCGCGGATCAGGACTCCCCGCTCCCCCAACCCGGCCAGGGCGTCGAGCGTCTCCACCGGCATCGGGCCGGCCGCATGGTCACCGGTCACGACCACCAGGTCGGCGGCTTGCACGTCCGGCTCGGCCAGGACGGCCTCCAGCACTGGCAGTACGCCGTGCACGTCGGACAGCACGGCGACCGACCCGACCATGATTCCCCTCCCGCGGCGGAGGCCCGGAGGCCTGGCGATCTCCCGATTCGATGGCCCGGCGGACGGCTAGCCTGAGGCCACATGATCGGCAACTACGGGGCGGCAGCCCGGCTCGGTGCCGTCACTGGCCTGAAGGTAGCCGCAATCGGCTCGGTGATCTACCTGCTGGTCTTCACCGGCTGGTACCTGGTCAGCGAGTTCGCCACCGATCCGAACCTGGTTGCTGGCGCGCTCCTCACCGTTGTGGTCGGCGGAGTCGTCGGAGTCCTCCCCGCGGCGGTTGCCGGGCTGCTGACCGGTGGTTCGCTGGGGCTGGTACTGCGTCGGTGGTCCGACCGGCCCCGACCACTTCTTGGCGCTCTGGCCGGAATCCTGCTGGCTGGCGTTGTGGTCACCGTGGTCGTCGTGATCGTCTACGCCGCGACGTCCCTCGGGCCGAACCTCCTCCTCCCGCTGGTCGGACTGCCGTCGGTGATCTACGTGGTTGGGTTCGCCTGGATCGGCGTCTGGTTGCAGAACCGCCTGGCTAGGGCGGGTCGACCTGGGCGGTGGCAGCGACCGGACGACCAACCCGGTTACCGACCTCATCCGGGCGGGTAGAGAGCCTGTGCCCCAGAACTCGAGGGAGGCGCCGTGATCGACTCCGAGCCGGTGGTGGCGCGGGTTGCGGAGGTGTGGCGCTACCCGGTCAAGTCCATGGCCGGGGAGCGGCTCACCGTGGCGGAGGTGTCCTGGCAGGGAGTGGCCGGCGACCGTCGCTGGGCCTTCGTCCGCCCCGGCCGGCTGCACAGCGGCTTTCCCTGGCTGACCATCCGGCAGCAGCCGCGGTTGAACCACTACCGTCCGACGCTGGTGGAGCCGGACCGGCCGGACCGCTCGGCGGTGCAGGTGCAGGACCCGGAGGGACGGGTGTACGCCGTCGACGACCCGGCGCTGGCCGGGCAGTTCGGCGACGGTGTGTGGGCCATCAAGCACGACCGCGGAACCTTCGACGCCTCCCCGGTGTCCCTGCTGACCCGACAGACCCTGGACGCGCTGAGCGGACGCGTCGGTGCGGACGTCGACGCCCGCCGGTTCCGGGCCAACCTCATCCTCGACGCCCCAGGGCCGGACGACTTCCCAGAGGACGGCTGGGTGGGACGAATGCTGCGGATCGGCACGGCCGTGGTTCGGGTCGACCAGCCGGCCGAACGCTGCGCCATGGTCAACGTGGACCCGGACAGCCTGGCCCGCAACTCGAACGTGCTGCGGACCATCGCGCAGCAGCGGGCGCTGGACTTCGCGGTCTACGGGTCCACCGTGACCCCCGGCACCGTGCGGCGCGGCGACCCGGTCGTCCTGCTCGGCTAGTGTGTTTCCGGGCCGCGGAGCGCGTTCGCGCCCCTTCCTCGCACTCGCGGCAGCTCTATCGGCCGCAACCGCCAGGAAGGGGCGCAAAA
>DASQVF010000197.1:0-5268 GCA_035640915.1 Propionibacteriaceae bacterium | reverse complement strand
GTTCGCGGCCGCCGCGATGGCGGTGATGGTTGCCGGACTCGTGTCCTACCGGCTGGCCCATCGCGACGACGACCGCCAGACCGCAGCGATCGTGAGCTTCATCGTGGGCGCAGACCTGCTGGTCTTCGCCGTCAGCGCCGCTCCGGCCTAGACGCCGGTTCCGGCCGACGCGCTGGGGCCGGCGGCTAACCTCGGAGCCCTACCGAGACGAAAAGGTGGGGTTCCGGTGCACGACGACGTGGCGCGGGTCGAGCGGCGGGTGGCCCGGTTCCTGGACGAGCGGCTCCGGCCGGCCGTCTACCGGCGGCAGTCGCCGCTGACCGTGTCGTCCTGGGATGCGCCGGGGGAGCCGGTCGACTTCGCTACTGCGTACGCCGCGACCTACACGCCGTGTGCCCCGGGCCAGGCGTGGGGTCCTCCCTGGGGTACGACGTGGTTCCGGCTGGGCGGCGAGGTGCCGGCCGGCTGGGCGGCGGCCGAGGGCCTGCGCGGCGAGGTCGTCGTCGACCTCGGTGCCGGCGGGACCCAGCCGGGCTTTTCCGCCGAGGCAACGGCGTACGCCCCGGACGGCACCATTCGCAAGGGTCTGCACCCGCGTAACCGGCACCTCCCGCTGACCGCCGACGGGACCGTCGAGTACTACCTGGAGGCCTCGGCCAACCCCGACATCGCGGCCGGACTGACGTTCGCGCCCACTCCGCTGGGCGACAGGGCGACGGCGGGCACCGAGCCGCTGTACCGGTTCGGCGGCGCCTGGCTGGCCGAGCTGGACGAGGAAGTGTGGGAGCTGATCCAAGACGTCGACACCCTGCGCGGGCTGATGGCCGAGCTGCCGTTCGGCTCGCCGCGCCGGTCTCTCGTGCTGCGCGCCCTGGACGACATGGTCGACGCCGTCGAGCCGCGCGACGTGGCCGGCACGGCGACCGCGGGACGGGCAGTGCTCGCCGACGTGCTGCGGCAGCCGGCGTACCCGAGCGCCCACAAGATCACCGCCGTCGGCCACGCCCACATCGACTCCGCCTGGCTCTGGCCGGTGCGGGAGACCGCGCGCAAGTGCGCCCGGACCTTCGCCAACGTACTGTCGCTGATGGAGGAGGACCCGGAGCTGGTCTTCGCCTGCTCCTCGGCCCAGCAGTACGCCTGGGTCCGCGACAAGTACCCGGAGCTGTTCGCCCGGATGCGCCAGCGGGTGGCCGAGGGCCGGTTCGTCCCCGTGGGCGGGATGTGGGTGGAGAGCGACACCAACATGCCGGGCGGCGAGGCCCTGGTCCGGCAGTTCGTGGCCGGCCAGCGCTTCTTCGCCGACGAGTTCGGCATCGAGTGCCAGGAGGCCTGGCTGCCGGACTCCTTCGGCTACACCGCCGCGCTGCCGCAGATCGCCCGGCTGGCCGGCATCCGCTGGTTCCTCACCCAGAAGACCTCCTGGAACGAGACCAACCGGATGCCGCACCACACCTTCTGGTGGGAGGGCCTCGACGGCAGCCGGCTGTTCACCCACTTCCCGCCGGTGGACACCTACAACTCCGACCTGTCCGGCCGCGAGCTGGCCCGGGCCGAGCGGGCGTTCGCCGAGAAGGGCCGGGCGAACCGCTCGCTGGTTCCCTTCGGCTGGGGTGACGGTGGTGGCGGGCCGACGCGGGAGATGCTGGCCGCGGCGCGGCGGGCGGCGTCGCTCGAGGGTTCTCCCACGGTGGAGATCGCCAGCCCGGCAGCGTTCTTCACCGCAGCCGAGGCGGAGTACGCACAGCCGCCGGACTGGAGCGGCGAGCTCTACCTGGAGTTCCACCGGGGCACCTACACCTCCCAGGCCCGGACGAAGCGGGGCAACCGGCGCAGCGAGCACCTGCTGCGCGAGGCCGAGCTGTGGGCCGCGGCGGCGTACCTGCAGCGCGACGAACCGTATCCGTACCAGGACCTCGAGCGGGCCTGGCACACGGTCCTGCTGCAGCAGTTCCACGACATCCTGCCCGGCTCCTCGATCGCGTGGGTCTACGCCGACGCCGAGCGCGGGTACGAGGAGGTGCGGCGGGCGTGCGAGGAGATCATCGATCGTTCCTGCTGCGCGCTGGCCGGGACCGGCTCGACCCGGCTGACCTTCAACGCCGGGCCGTACGCCACCGCCGGCGTTCCCGCGTTGGGCGCCGGGCCGCGTACCGATCCGAGCGGCGCGACGGTGACCGACACGTCCGAGGGTCTCGTGCTGGAGAACGACCGGATCCGGGTGGTGGTCGACGACCGGGGGTTGCTGACGTCGGTGTTCGACCTCGAAGCGGACCGGGAGGTGCTGCCGAGCGGAGCAGCCGCCAACCTGCTGCAGCTACACCGGGACACGCCAACCCAGTGGGATGCGTGGGACCTCGACGACCACTACAAGCGGTCGGTGGTCGACCTCACCGATGTGGCCGGCATCGAGATCGTCGAGAAGGGTCCGGAACGGGTCGCGGTGCGGGTCGGTCGGCGCTTCGGCGACTCGACGGTGGAGCAGGTCATCACGGTGGCGGGCGGGTCGCGGGCCGTGGAGATCGAGACCACGGTCGGTTGGCACGAGCGCCAGCGCCTGCTCAAGCTGGCCTTCCCGCTCGACGTGCACGCCGACCGGGCGGCGTCGGAGATCCAGTTCGGTCATCTCCACCGGGCCATCCACACCAACACCTCGTGGGACAGCGCCCGCTTCGAGACCTGCGCCCACCGGTGGGTGCACGTGGGCGAGGCGGGCTATGGCGTGGCGGTGGCCAACGACGCGACGTACGGGCACGACATCACCCGATCCACCGGGACCGGACGGGTCGCCACGACCGTGCGGCTGTCGCTGCTGCGCGCGCCGCTCTTCCCGGACCCGGAGGCGGACCAGGGGGAGCACACGCTGCGGTGTTCCCTGCTGGTCGGGGCGAGCGTCGCCGATGCGGTCCAGGAGGGGTACCGGCTGAACCTGCCGCCGCGGGAGGTCGACGGGGCGGCGCCGGTCGAGCCGTTGCTGAGCGTGGACCACCCGGCCATCGTCGTCGAGGCCGTGAAGCTGGCCGAGGACCGGAGTGGGGACCTGGTCGTCCGGCTCTACGAGGCCCACGGCGGCCGGGCCCGCGGCCGCCTCCGCCCCGCCTTTCGGGTGAGCGCGGTCGTCGAGACCGACCTGTTGGAACGGCCGCTCACCGACGCCACCGCACTGCGGACGGGAGTGAGCGACGCTGCCGACGGCATCGGTCTCGAGCTGCGGCCCTTCCAGATCGTCACGCTGCGCCTGTCCCGGCCCTGACCGGACGCGCCGGTGAGGTCAGGATCGTCCGGTGGTGGTGGATGCCCCGAACCCCTCCGCCTGCACCGACTCGTCGGCGACGCGTACGCCGTAGTGGTACGACAGCTTCCCACCGAGGTAGCCCGACGCGCCGACGACGGCGATCCCGATGATGCTGAGTACGAGGGGCCCCACCGGCGCGGCGTCCCAGCTGTCCTGGGTCCGGAACCGCCAGATGAAGCCGACCAGGAAGATCACCAGGGCGGTCGAGTTGAGCGCGGCGTGGATCCGGCCGGTGTTGAACGCGGCGGTCCCGTGCGGCAGGTTGAGCAGGTCGAGGACGCCGAAGATCGCCGCCGCAGCGGCGCCGAGGACGCCCAGCAGGACCAGCCACATGGCGCCGACGGACCAGGTGCGCGGCTCGGAGCTGCCGTAGGAGACGAAGTCGAACACCAGGGAGCACACCCAGGCGCCGATCGGCACGGTGATCATAATCGGATGGATCGGATGGCCGTAGCTGCCGGCCAAGGGGGATTGCGGTTTCTTCGACTGCAGGTGCCCAGCGTCCATCGAGCTCTCCTCTACCAGATGGGCCTCTCGGATCGGCTCATGGCAGCAGCGTAGACCGGTTGGGCTTCCGCTGGTGGTCGCGGCGTGGCGAGGGGTGGCGAGGTCAATTGCGGAGGTCCTCGCCGTACGATGAGCCAAACGTCGGACTCGGAGGAGGGCGACCAAACGTGGGCGTACTGGAGTGGATCATCATCGCGGTCGTTGTGATCGCAATCATTGTTGCCTTGGTCGTGGTGCTCGGGCGGCGGCGCAAGACGGAGGCGAATCGGGCCAAGGCGGCCGAGCTGCGGGAGCGGGAGGCGCAGACCCGCCTCCAGGCCACCGAGCACGAGGCCGACGCCGCAGAAGCCGAGGCCCGGGCCAAACGGGCCCAGTTGGAGGCCGAGAAGCTGAGGCAGGAGGCGGAGGCCCGCAGCCGGGAGGCGGAGACGACCCGCGCCGAGGCGCAGCACCATGCCGAGCAGGCGGCGCGGCTGGATCCCGATGGCGGGCGGCGCAGCGATCCCCAGGCCGAGGCGACCGGGGCCGACTCCGACCCCCGCCGGGCGGAGGTGTCGCAGTCGGGCCCCGACGACGACCGGGCCCAACGGGCGGCCGCGCGGCGTGGTCCGTACGACGATGATCCCGGCCAGCCGGACGCCGGGCGACGAGGTCCGTACGACGAGGACCAGGGCCAGCCCGACGCCGCGCGACGAGGCCCGTACGACGACAACCCCGGCCAACCGGAGGTACCGCGCGGCGGACCGTACGAGGAGGGCCCGGGTCGTACCGGCTCGAGTTCCCCCTAAACCAGGATCCCGGCCGCCCATCCGGTCGGGCCGGCGCCCGCGGCGGAGGCGCGCGGCGGCGCCCATTGGCCGTTGGGTTACAACTCCGCCGACCAACCTCCGGCCACCATGGTCTGGAAACGCCAGCCGCTCGGCGTCCGGACCAGCAGGTCGCCGTAACGCATCGTCGTCGTGCCGCCCTCCGCCACGAACTCGGCGTCGGTGACCACGAAGACGAGGCCGGCGCTGAGGAAGATCGGAGTGCGCTTCGACCGCATTTCCACGTCGCCAGCGCCGACTCCGGCCTCCCGCATCTGCGCGATGAACCGCTCTCGGTCCGTGGCGGAGACCAGGCCGAACCCCTGCGGGTCGTCAGTCACCTCATTGAGCGGGAACAGCGCCTGATCGGCCATGGCCTCCAGATCTCCGGCCGCCACCAGCGCGTCGTAGTTGGCGAACCAGGCCTCGATCTCGTGCTTGCGTTCGGTCGTCGCCTCGTCGCCCGCAGTACTGGTCATCGTGATCGGATCCTCTCGCTCCAGTGGTTCTCCGTGCAGTGTACGGAGTCGTCCGATCGCCTACACGTGCCCCGCACGGAGTAATGCCCAAGCGTTATCGGCTCCGGTCGGAAATCTGTTGCCAGCAGGGCAATCGCGGTGGACCGTGTTCCACTCGACCGAGGACACCCTTCCCGGAACA
>DASQVF010000196.1:0-4682 GCA_035640915.1 Propionibacteriaceae bacterium | reverse complement strand
CGCCCGGAGATCGCCGAGTCGGAGTTCGTGGTCAGCGACATGGTGGTGGAGCTCGTCACCCAGAACGGCGAGTCGCGGTTCCACTTCAACGGCACGGTGGAGTGGGCGCTCGACTCCGTCGAGTCGTCCGGAGTGGTCTGGTTACCCCGGGAGGACCAGCTCCGGGAGCTGCTGGGCGCCTACTTCCTGTCCCTGGACTCCTCGCCCGGCGGTTTCGTGGTGACGGTCAGCGGGCCGGGCCGGGCCTACCACACTGAGCCGGAGCCCGATGCAGCCAACGCCTATGCCCGGGCCGCCCTGTACGTCTTCGGGGCGACCGGGTCGGCTCAACCGGTCGCTGAGATGCCGCAGGCGAGGTAGGCCCCGGCGAGCATGGCCGGAGCGTAGGGGAACGGACCGGCTCGCCGGCGAACCAGCCGGAGCCCTCCGTACGCCGCACCCGCGACGCTGCCGGCGAACAGGCCGAGGAGCAGCAGTGACCAGGAGTGGGCGCCGGTGGCCGCGCCGACCAGCGGGGCGAAGCGCACGTCACCGAAGCCGAAGCCGCCCTGGGAGAGCCGCCAGACGAGCAGGTAGAGCAGACCGGCCAGTCCGGCGCCGGCGCCGGCCCTCGTCAACGTAGGCCAGCCCGCGCCGAGCGCCAGAGCGACAAGGCCGCCGACCCCGAGCGCAGCCCAGGCCAGCCGGGTCAGCCGCAGGGGCAGCCAGGTCGTCCGGACATCGACGGCGGCCAGCACGACCCCGAAGGTGGCCAGTACCCACCACAGCGGCTGAGCAGGAAGGGGCACCGTGAGCCAGCTGACGGCGGCCGCGGCGCCAGCGGTCAGGGCGCAGCCGACGACGAACCCCGGCGTGACCAGGTCCGCGTAGCGGACCTTGCCCGCGCCGTCCTCCGGCTCCGGCAGCCGGGACACGACGAGGCTGGACAGCAGCGCTGTCAGGAAGACAGCACCGGTCACGATGGCGGCACCCAGCCCGGGCGCCGCCGTCATGCCGCGCACCCGTCCTGGTCGACCCGCAAGCCGGCCAGTCGGCGCCGTGTCCGCTGCCGGCGGAGCTGGCCGACCGACAGAGCCATCAGCCGACGGCCGGTCTCCGGGCTGACCCGGCGCAGGGCCCGGCCGTTCCGCCCGTACGCCAGGTGCTCCGCGAGCCGGACGGAGAGGCCTGCCGCGGCGCCCACCTCCGCCGCCGTCAACGCCGTGCCGCCCATCAGGTGGTGCAGCTGCGCCCGGAAGGGCGCGGCGTCCACCCAGTAACCAACCTCGTCCAACGCCGCAGGTACGGCCATCCGCCTCTCTCCCCGAGTCGAGTTCCTCTACTCGGGAAGGCCCGGAAACGGGGGCTGATGTTAACGGTGCCGGCGAAGTCGACAAATAGTCGCGGCCGAGCGCCGGAGATCAACAAGATCTCCTGGCGCTCGGCCGCTGGATCGGACGAGGAACCGGCTCCGGTCAGCGCTGTGCGCGGACGAACCCGGCCTGCTGTGCCGCCTCCTCGCTGCTGAACCACACCTCTCCGGTGGTCCGGGCGTAACCGGCGGACTCCGGCAGGTGGTACTTCCTGGAGCGCTCGTTGCCCTTGATCACGAAGCCCTCCGGTGGCTCGTGGCCGACGTAGACCCCCTCGCCGCTCCACCGCCGCGCCCGCTCCTGCTGGGTCGGCTGGTCGACCGCGGGCGACTCGCTCACCGGTTCGGTCTCGGGAAGGTCGGCGACCGGCTCGCGGATCACGACCTCGTCGACCACGGTCTCCTCGACGTCGCCGCTGTCGGTCACGTTCAGCATCCGTACCGGCGCCGCCTCGGTGGCCGCGAAGTCCTCCTCGACCACCGGCTCGGGCTCCTCGTCGATCCCGCCCTCGGCGGGCTGGTCGAGGAGCGTCGAACCGGTGGCCCCAGTGGTATCGACCGCATCGTCGCCGCTCGGCGGTACCTCGGCCGCCTCCGACGCGACTCCGGCGGTCGCGGCGGTGTCGGTGGCCGTGTCGGCCGGGGCGGAGGTGGACCGCGGGGTGGGCGGCACGTAGGGGGCACTGGGTCGGGCCGCCTGCCAGTCCGCGTCCTGGTTGCCGAGGAACCGACGAACCACGACCGCCAGGACCGCGGCGAGTCCGCCGATCAGGGCGACCCGCTTCAGCCAGCGTCGCTTGGGCTTCGGCTGGGCCAGCGTGAGCTCGCCCTTGGCCGCCGCCAGCGCGGCCTCGGCGCGGCTGCCGCCCTTCTTCTTGGGCAGGGTGAGCTCGCCCCTGGCCGCCGCCAGGGTGGCCTCGGCGCGCTTGCCGGCTTCCTCCACCAACGGGCTCGCGGCCGCGGCGCTCCACGCCACGCCGAGCCTGGGCAGCAGATCCCCGGTCACCCTGTCCCGAGTGGCCGACACGGCCGGGCTCACCCGCCCGACGGCGTCGTCCAGCACGGGGGCGATCCGGCTGACCGCTCCCTGCCGCACCTGGGTCCCGCGCAGCATCGCGGCGGCGGCGAGCGGAGCCACCCGCTCGGCGTACGGGCCGACCCGATCGACGGCCGAGCCGGCCAGCGGAGCGATCCGGTCAGCGGCGGACTGGGCCAACGGACCGACGCGATCCGCAGCCGTCTGGGCTAGCGGTCCGACCCGGTAGGCGGCTGAATGGGCGATGGGCGACACCTTGTCGGCGGCCGCCCCGATGACGTCGGCGGCGACCAGGGCCAGCGGCCCGACCTTCTCGGCGGCTGACTGCGCGAGCGGCCCTACTCGGTCGGCGGCCGTATGGACGAAGTCCTTCTCGGCGGCCTTCTTTCGGGCGGCTTCCGCGCGGCGGGAACTCCTAGACACGTTTCCTCCGTGATTGAGAAACCTCTCCGCACTAGGGCGGAGCCTCCGCCAACCGTACCGCCCGGAGGTCCGTCGTGGACCGGCCGGCCGGTTTGTGTGTCTCTGAGAGGATGGCTGCCGACGAACGCTCCCAGGTCAGACCCGAACGGACGAAAAGGATCTCCGCGTGCCGCAGCAGACCGCAACGTTGCACACCAACCACGGCGACATCGTGATCACCCTGTTCGGCGACCACGCCCCGCAGACCGTGGCGAACTTCGTGGGCCTGGCATCGGGCACCCAGGAGTACCGCGACTCGAAGACCGGGCAGTCGACGACCGGTCGCTTCTACGACGGGCTGACCTTCCATCGGGTGATCGACGGGTTCATGATCCAGGGCGGCGACCCGGAGGGCACCGGCCGCGGCGGTCCGGGCTACACCTTCGGCGACGAGTTCCATCCCGACCTGGTGTTCAACAGGCCGTACCTGTTGGCCATGGCCAACGCCGGGCCGGGCACCAACGGCTCGCAGTTCTTCATCACCGTCGGCCCTCAGCCCCATCTCAACCGGCGGCACACCATCTTCGGCGAGGTCGCCGACCAGGCGAGCCGAGCAGTGGTGGACAAGATCGCCAAGCTGCGGACCGGTCGGAACGACCGGCCGGTCGACGAGGTCGTCATCACCTCCGTCGACATCGCGTGAGCGAGCTTGCGAGCTCACAATCCAACGCAGCAGCACTGCGAACGGGGCTGACGAGCGGCAGCGAGGAGGGCACGTGAGCCAGCCGCCGACCTCCGGTCCCGGGTTCACCCGGCCCGACTCCGCCGCCTGCTACCGGCACCCGGAGCGGACGACCGGCATCTCGTGCCAACGCTGCAAGCGGCCGATCTGCGGCGAGTGCATGAACCCGGCCTCGGTCGGCTTCCAGTGCCCCAAGTGCATCTCGTCGGGCCGGTCCAGCGTGCGCCAGCCCCGGACGTCGTTCGGTGCCGTGGTCCGTCCGGGCAGCGGGAGCACCACCTATGTGCTGATGGGTGTGCTGGCCGCGGTCTGGCTACTGGACCTGGTGACCCGCGGCCTGGTCGACGGGATGCTGATCATGAGCAACCAGGCGGTCGCCGGCGGCCAGTTCTGGCGGCTGCTGACCGCCGCGCTGACCTCCGGTGGGCTGCTCGGCACCTTGATGAACCTGCTCGTGCTGTGGATCGCCGGTCGGACCATGGAGTCGGAGCTGGGTCGCTGGCGGATGCTGGCCCTCTTCTTCGCAGCCGGGCTGGGCGGCACCACCCTGCTGTTCGTGTTCGGACCGCTGTCCGGTCTGGGGTATGCGGCCTCGGCAGCGGTGATCGGCCTGCTGGCGGCCAACTCGATCTTCAAGTACCGGCAGCGGGAGGACGTTCGCGCCGACATCGGTCTGTTCGTGCTGCTGATCCTCTACAGCGTGTACGTCGGGTTCAACAGCTTCGGCTGGCTCATCCTGATCGGCGGGTTGCTGCTCGGCGCGCTGGTCGGCGCCGTGCTGGCGTACGCACCCCGGCAGAACCGGGTCACCGTCCAGGTGGTCGGTCTGCTCGGCGTGATAGCGGTCTGTCTTGCGGCCGTAACGGCCAAGCTGATGCTGTTCTGAGGCCTGACGCTGTTTCTCCGGCCCTCTCGCACGCGACGAGCGATGCGTTCTCAGCCGAGCGACGTGGAGGGAACTGATACCGGGGCCAGTGGGGGCTGGCGGGTGATCCACCAGGCTGCGACGGCTGCGACCACCACGGCGACCAGCAGGACCACGGTGATGACCATCAGCAGTCGGGTGGAGACCGGCACGGGTGCAGAGACTAGCGAGCGCCCAGGGCATGGTGCACCAACGCGTCGTGGTCCAGCACCGCATGCAGCGGCCA
>DASQVF010000195.1:0-7277 GCA_035640915.1 Propionibacteriaceae bacterium | reverse complement strand
ACTCTCGGAGTGTGGGTCGACGGCCGCAGCGCGACCGTGCTCAGCGCGACGGTCGGCGGCCGGGATGTCCGGACGAACCGATCCCAGGCGAAGTGGGACTTCGGCCTCCGCTTCCACGGCGCACCGGTGGATGGCATCCAGGTAGAACTGCGGCTCGACCAGCACACCAACGGAGTCACCGTCCGAGTCGCCGACTCCACTCACGACCTCGGTGTCGTGCCCGGCTTCACACCACCGCCAGATGGGCGAGTGCTCGTCACACCTGAGGTCGTGGCGACCCGGCCACTCACTCTCTGATGAACGCGCCCGGTCGAGGCCGCCTCCTAGCGCGCTGGAACTTGCTGAAGTGCCGGCCCAGAGCGGTTCCTCGAGACTGGCGACCAGCGTCTTACGCTCCTGCACCAGCACGCAGATTCACCCATCGGGCCCCCTACCGAGGTGAGCCTCCGGCGACTCGCACGCTGGCTCCCCATTGCCCTGTGCCACCATCTCTGCTCGAAGCGGTTCGAATGACCTATAGGTGATTTGCCTCGGTCTGAGGTAGAAGTGGTGTATCGCGTTGGGGAACGCTCGGGGAAAAGGGGCCTGCATGCGTCTGTTCAGTCACGCCGTCGTCACGGGGGGAGCCGGCTTTCTGGGCTCACACCTGTGCGACCGGCTGATCGCCGACGGCACTCGGGTCACCTGCCTGGACAACTTCATGACGGGGTCACCGGACAACGTCGCCCATCTGCGATCGGACGAGCGGTTCCGCCTACTGCGAACCGACGTCACCGACTACGTGCACGTCAGCGGGCCGGTCGACCTGGTGCTGCACTTCGCCTCACCGGCCTCACCGGCTGACTACCTGCGGCTGCCGATCGAGACCATGAAGGTCGGCAGCATCGGCACCCTGCACGCCCTCGGACTGGCCAAGGACAAGGGCGCGAGGTTCGTGCTGGCCTCGACGTCAGAGGCGTACGGGGACCCGCAGGTGCACCCCCAGCCGGAGAGCTACTGGGGCCACGTGAACCCGGTGGGTCCACGCGGGGTCTATGACGAGGCCAAGCGGTTCGCCGAGGCGCTGACCACCGCGTACCGCACGACCCACGGCATCGACACCGCGATCGTGCGTATCTTCAACACCTACGGTCCGAGGATGCGCGCCGACGACGGCCGCGCGATCCCCACCTTCCTGCGGCAGGCGCTGGACGGCGCACCGCTCACCGTCGCCGGCGACGGGCGTCAGACCCGCTCGGTCTGCTACGTCAGCGACACCGTCAGTGGGGTGCTGGCCGTCGCGGCCAGCGACCTGGCCGGTCCGGTCAACGTCGGCTGCCCCGAGGAGCTGACGGTCCTGGAGATCGCCGAGTCGATCGTCGAGGCCACCGGTTCCCGTTCCCCACTCACCTTCATCGAGCGGCCGGTCGATGATCCGATGGTGCGCCGGCCCGACATCAGCCTGATCTCGCGCGAGCTGGGCTGGCGACCGCGGGTCAGCTGGCGCGAGGGCCTGGACCGGACCATCGCGGCGATGGCCGCGTACGTGGCGGCTTGAGCGGCGACGGTACGAGATGCGCATTCTTGGGATCAACGCCCTCTATCACGATCCGTCCGCGGCCCTTGTCGTCGACGGGACGACCGTGGCGGCGGCGGAGGAGGAGCGCTTCAGCCGCCGCAAGCACGGCAAGCGGCCGGTGCCCTTCTCGGCCTGGGAGCAACCGGAGCTGTCCGCCGCCTGGTGCCTCGACCATGCCGGTGTGCGGCCCGACCAGCTCGACGCGGTGACCTACTCCTTCGATCCCGCCCTACGCCTGCCCCCGGACGAGCTCGGCCTGCACGATCCCTGGGACGACCTCCGTCAGACCTACGCCGAGCGGGCCCCGGGCTTCCTGGCCGCGGCCCTGCCAGGCCTGGACCCGGCGCGGGTCCGGTTCGTGCCGCACCATGTCGCCCACGCAGCATCCGCCGGCCTGGCCGCGCCGTTCGGCGGCGACTGCGCCGTGCTGGTGCTGGACGGTCGCGGAGAGCGGCACAGCCATCTCGCCGGGCGGTTCTCCGGCGGGGCGCTGGAGACGCTGTACAGCCAGCAGCTACCGCACTCGCTAGGACTGTTGTACGAGGACGCCACTCAACACCTCGGATTCCTCCGCAGCTCCGATGAGTACAAGGTCATGGCGCTGGCCTCGTACGGGAAACCCCGGCACCTCGACTACCTGCGCCAGTTCGTCCGCGCTACCGGAGACGGCGGCTTCCGCAGCGCAGGCGTGGACTGGAGCACTCTGGCGCCACCGCGCTCGGCCGAGGAACCGTGGACCGCTGACCACGCGGATCTGGCGTCCAGCCTGCAAACTCTCCTCGAGGAGGTGCTGCTCGAGCTCACCGGCTGGCTCCATGCCCAGACCGGGGCCAAGAACCTGACCCTGGCCGGCGGTGTCGCGCTCAACTGCGTCGCCAACACGCGGATCTTCACCGAGTCGGGCTTCGAGCAGGTCTGGGTGCAGCCGGCGGCCGGCGACGCCGGCACCGCCCTCGGCGGCGCGCTCTACGTCGCCCAGCGGATGGGCGAGGACATTGCGCCCTTCCCGGGTGCCGACCTGGGTCGGGAGTGGACCGACGACGATCTCGAGGCCGCGCTGCGTACGGCCAGGATCCCGTACGACCGCCCGCCGGACATCGCTGACGCGGTGGCCGAGGCGCTGGCCGCCGACGGCATCGTCGCCTGGTTCCAGGGCCGCAGCGAGTTCGGCCCCCGCGCCCTCGGCCATCGCTCGCTGCTCGCTCATCCGGGTCGGGAGAGCAACCTCAGACGGCTCAACGACGTCAAGGGCCGAGAGCAGTTCCGGCCGGTCGCACCGATGGTGCTGGCGTCCCGAGCCGCCGAGCTGTTCTCCCGCGGGCCTATCCCGTCGCCCTACATGCTCTTCGTGCACGACGTCGCCGACGGCTGGCGCGACCGCATCCCCGCCGCGGTGCACGTCGACGGGACGGCCCGGATCCAGTCGGTCGACCCGGCGACGGAGCCGCTGGTGGCCCGGATGCTGCAGGGCTTCGAGCAGCGGACCGGCCTTCCGGTGGTGATCAACACCAGCCTGAACACCGCCGGGCGCCCGATGGTCGACTCGCCGCGGGACGCCCTGGAGTGCTTCGGTTCGACGCCGGTCGACCTGCTGGCCATCGGACCGTTCGCCGTGCGCCGGCGAAGTCTCGCGGAGCACGAGTGAGCACCGGGCGTGGGGTAGCGAAGGCGGGCGGACCATCGTGGGCCATCGTGATCCCGACGATCGGCCGGCCCTCGCTGCGGGTGCTGCTGGACAGCCTGCTGCGATCCGCGCGGGCCACCGGCGCGGCGGTTCCGTCTCTGGTCGTCGTGGACGACCGGCCGGACCCTCAGCCGCTCGACGTGCCGCCCCTGCCGGCTGAGGTCTCCCTGCGGCGGAGCCACGGGAGAGGGCCGGCGGCGGCGCGCAATGTCGGCTGGCGGGCTGTCGACGCCGACTGGGTGGCGTTTCTCGACGACGACGTCGTCGTCTCCGAGCCGTGGCTGGCCGACGTTCTGCGCGACCTGTCGCAGCAGCCCCCGACCGTCGGCGGCGTACAGGGCCGGATCTTCGTGCCGCTGCCCGCTGATCGTCGCCCCACCGACTGGGAGCGCGGCACCGCCGGCCTGGAGACCTCGAAGTGGATCACCGCGGACATGGCCTATCGCACGGAGGTGCTGCGCCGGGTCGGCGGCTTCGACGAGCAGTTCCCGCGGGCCTTCCGCGAGGACGCCGACCTCGCGCTGCGCGTCCTCGATGCGGGCTACACCCTGGTCTCGGGCGAGCGGCGAACACAGCATCCGGTCCGTCCTGCGGGCTGGTGGGCGAGCCTGCACCAACAGCGCGGCAACGCCGACGACGTACGCATGGACCGCAAGCACGGCCGGGAATGGCGGCGCCGCGCCGAGGCGCCCTTGGGTCGACGCCCGCTGCACCTGCTCACCACGGCATGTGCCCTCACCGTGCCCGTCGCCGGCGTGCTGCGGCGGCGGAAGGTCGCCGCGGCGGCCGCCGCCGGTTGGGCGATCCTGACGGCCGACTTCAGCTGGCGGCGCATCCGGCCCGGGCCCCGGGACCGGGTCGAGGTGCTGAAGATGCTGACCACCAGCGTGGCGATACCGCCCGCCGCCACCTGGCACTGGACGCGGGCGATATGTGGCCTGAGCCTGTCGAAGGCCCTTCGACAAGCTCAGGGCGCATCGCCGCGACCGGCTCAGGGCGCTTCTCCACAGGTTCAGGGTGCGGCACGGTTACCGGCCGCGGTGCTGGTCGACCGCGACGGCACGATCGTGAAGGACGTGCCCTACAACGGCGACCCGGACCGGGTGGAACCGATGCCCGGAGCCGCCGCCGCATTGGATCGGCTCCGCCGTGCCGGCATCCCGATCGCGGTGATCACCAACCAGTCGGGGATCGGCCGCGGGCTGATCGACCGCTCCGCGGTGGAAGCGGTGAACGCGCGCATCGACGAGCTGCTGGGTCCGTTCGACACCTGGGTGGTCTGCCCGCACACCGACGCCGACAACTGCGAGTGCCGCAAGCCCAAGCCGGGTCTGGTCCACCAGGCCGCCCGCCGGCTCGGCGTCTCCCCGGCCGGCTGCGTGGTGATCGGCGACATCGGCGCCGACGTGGGCAGCGCGCAGGCGGCAGGCGCCCGCGCCATCCTCGTGCCGACCCGGCAGACGCGCCCGGAGGAGGTCCGGGCCGCACCCCGGAGCGCACCCACGCTCACCGAGGCCGTCGACGTCGTGCTGGCCGGACGGTACTGACGTGGCCGGTCATCGACTGGTGGTCCGGCTGGACAGCATGGGCGACATGCTGGCGGCCGGACCGGCGATCCGCGCGGTGGCGGCCGGCGCCGATCGGGTCAGCGTGCTCTGTGGACCGGGTGGAGTGGCCGCCGCCTCCCTGCTGCCCGGGGTCGACGCCACGGTGGTGTGGGCGTGTCCGTGGATCGTTTCCCCGCCGCCGGCGGTCAGCCGGTCCGAGGTGGACGACCTGGTTGACCGGATCGCCCGCCTGCGTGTCGACCAGGCGGTGATCCTGACCTCGTTCCACCAGACGCCGCTGCCCACGGCCCTGCTGCTGCGGCTCGCCGGTGTGCCCTGGATCGCTGCGGCCAGCGAGGACTATCCCGGCTCCCTGCTCGACGCCCGGCTGCCGGTGGCCGGCGACGCACCGGAGCCGGTCCGAATGCTGCAGACCGTACGCGCAGCCGGCTTCGAGCTGCCCGTCGGCGACGACGGTCGGCTCCGCGTACGCCGACCCTTGCCGAACGTCGACGGGGTGCTGCCGACGGGGTCTCGAGCACCGCTGGTCGTGGTCCACCCCGGGACCAGCGCCCCGGCACGGGCCTACCCGGAACCGCTCTGGGCGTCGGCCGTGGACCGCCTCTTGGCGGACGGCTGGCGCGTGGCGCTGACCGGAGATTCCGGCGAGCGGCTGCTGACCAGGCGGATCGTCGACGCGGCGGGCGGAGCGGACGCCGCCCGGCTCCTCGACCTGGCTGGCCGGCTCAACCTTCCGCAGCTCGCCGCGGTGCTCGACCGGGCGGAGGCCACGGTGGTCGCCAACACCGGCCCCGCTCATCTTTCCGCCGCGGTCGGCACGCCGGTCGTCTCGCTCTTCGCCCCGGTGGTGCCGGCGCTGCGCTGGGCGCCCTATGGCGTACCGGTTCAGCTGCTCGGTGACCAGCACGCGCCCTGCCGGGACACCCGGTGGACCACCTGCCGGATCGCCGGGCATCCGTGCCTGTCGTCGGTGTCGGCCGGCCAGATCGCCTCGGCGGTCCGGCAGCTGGCCGCCGCCGATCCGGCACCGTTGGAGGCGAGCCGGCGGTGAGGATCCTGCTCTGGCACGTGCACGGGAGCTGGACGACGGCGTTCGTCCAGGGGTCGCACGACTACGTCGTCCCGGTGCTGCCCGAGCGCGGCGCCGACGGCGTCGGTCGCGCCCGCACCTGGGACTGGCCCGGCTCAGTCCGCGAGCTGCCTCCCGAGCAGCTGAGCGACGAGCCGTTCGACGCTGTCGTGCTGCAGCGACCGCACGAGCTGGAGCTGGTCCGCCGCTGGACCGGCCGCCGGCCCGGAGCCGACCTGCCCGCGGTCTATCTCGAGCACAACGCACCCGATGCGAGCGCCTGCACCCAGCGCCATCCGCTCGCCGAGTCGCGCCACATCCCGATCGTGCACGTCACCCACTTCAACCGGCTCTACTGGGACAACGGGGTCGCGCCGACCACCGTCATCGAGCACGGCATCGTCGACCCCGGGGCCCGATACACCGGCGAGCTGGCGCGAGGCGCCGTGGTGGTCAACGAGCCGGGGCGGCGTGGCCGCACCGTCGGCGCCGACCTGGTGCCCGGCTTCGCCCGGGTCGGCCCGGTCGACGTCTTCGGCATGCAGACGAAGGCCTTCGTGGCCAGCCTGGACACCGACGCGGTGGCGGCGCACGAGGACCTGTTCTCCCAGGACGACATGCACTCCGAGCTGGCCCGGCGCCGGGTCTACCTGCACCCGATGCGGTGGACCTCGCTCGGCCTGTCCCTGATCGAGGCGATGCAGCTCGCCATGCCGGTGGTGGCCGTGGCCGGGACCGAGGCCGTCGTGGCGGTGCCATCCTCGGCCGGCGTGCTCAGCACCGACCCGGACCGGCTGCACCGGGCCTTCCGCACCTTCCTGCACGATCCGGATGCCGCGCGAGCCGCGGGGGTCGCGGGCCGGACCGCCGCCCTGAAGCGGTACGGGCTGGCCCGGTTCCTTCGCGACTGGGACGACGTACTCGAGCGGACGGCTGCCGGTGGTCGGGGGGTGACCGGATGAGAATCGCGATGGTCTCCGAGCACGCCAGTCCGCTGGCCACCCTCGGCGGGGTGGACGCCGGTGGGCAGAACGTGCACGTCGCCGCCCTGGCCACCTCGCTGGTCGAGCGAGGCCATGACGTGGTCGTCTACACCCGGCGGGACAGCTCCACACTGCCCCGGCGGGTCACCATGCGACCAGGGCTGCGGGTCGAGCACGTCTCCGCCGGGCCGGCCGTCCCGATCGCCAAGGACTCGCTGCTGCCTTACATGGCCGCCTTCGCCGAAAACCTGTCGCGGACCTGGCAGGCGCACCGGCCGGATGTGGTGCACGCTCACTTCTGGATGAGCGGCCTGGCCTCCCTCCAGGCCGCGACCCGGCACGGTCTACCGGTCGTGCAGACGTTCCACGCTCTCGGCGTGGTCAAGCGTCGCTGGCAGGGCGAGGCGGATACCAG
>DASQVF010000194.1:0-4058 GCA_035640915.1 Propionibacteriaceae bacterium | reverse complement strand
CCGGTGTACAGGTTCCAGAAGAGGTTCCTGGCCTCCGTCAGCTTCCAGCGGTCGGGGAGGAGTTCGAGGGGCAGGTCGGGGTCGCCGTAGGGGAAGGTGCGCCAGGTGTCCATGGCTTGGACGCGGACACGGAAGGCTTCTCCGGGGGCGACCTGTCCCGCGGCGCACTTGTCCGCCCAGGGGGAGAAGCGGTCGATGAACGGCTGGTACAGCTGGGCCAGCTCGTCGAGGGGCCACGCGTCGATCAGCCGCTTGCCCCGGAGCTCGGCGTCGCCGGTCCGGAAGATGACGAAGTCGGTGACCCCGAACGTACGGCAACTGGCGTCCAGGCTCTCCGGGCTCTCCCAGGGGGAGACCCAGAGGGCCCCGTAGAGGGGCGCGAACCCCCGCCACCTCAGGTGGTTGCGGAATAGCTCGCGCACGTCGCGGGACGACTCCGGCACGGAGAAGGCGATCACGGTCCAGTGCTGATCCCAGCTCCGAGTGGTGGCGCCGAACGTGAAGACGCGGTCGACGGCAGCGGTCAATCGCGCCCGCGCATTGGCCGTGAAGCGGTACCGGGACCTGCGCCCGGCGTTGGACTGTTCGAGGACGCCGCGTGAAGCCAGGCGGCTGAGTGCGGTGGTGGCGGCTGACGGCGTCAGCTGCAGGTCGGCGGCCAGGGCCAGCAGGAGGCGTGACGGTATCCACGCCGCCGAGTTCGACCAGGCCTCGGTCAGCACTGTGATCAGCAGGTGCTGCGTCGAGGAGCCTTTGAGGGGACGCGGAAAACTCGCGGCTGCTCCATCCCCCGGGACCCCGGGGGAGTCTGCGGTCGGCTCTGCTGCGGAAGACACGACCCCATCTTGGAGCACAGATTCCGGCGCCATACCTTGCAGCATTCTTGACGGTCGCTGAGAAACATGCACACTATAGCGAGCGTCACGTGACGCCGGCCACGCGCGGCCCCGCCTCAGCGACATCCCCTTCGCCCCAGGAGACCGTCATGACCGTCAGCCCCCCCGACCTCGGTGGAGCACCAGCCGCGGTGCCGGAGAGCAGCCGCAGCTCGAGCCAGGACGGCAGTCCGCACGCCCGCCGGGCCGCCATGGCCGCCTTCATCGGCAGCACGCTGGAGTACTACGACTTCTTCATCTACGGCGCGGCCTCGGCGCTGGTCTTCAGCCAGGTCTTCTTTCCCGGCGTCTCGCCGTTCCTCGGCACGATCCTGTCGATGGCCACCATCGGCATCGGCTACGTGGTGCGCCCGCTCGCGGCCTCGCTCATCGGGCACTACGGGGACCGCATCGGCCGGCGGCGGATGCTCGTCCTGACCCTGGTCAGCATGGGGGTGGCGACCTTCCTCATCGGCTGCCTGCCCACCCCGGCCGTGATCGGCGCCGCCGCACCGATCCTGCTGGTGCTACTGCGCGCCGTGCAGGGGGCCTCGGCGGCCGGCGAGTCGGTGGGAGCGGTCACCATGGCCCTGGAGCACGCGCCCAGCAACAAGCGGGCCTTCTACGGCAGCTGGGTGAACACCGGTGCGGTCGCCGGCATCCTGCTCGCCTCGCTCGCGTTCCTGGCGGTCTCCACCCTCCCGGAGGAGGACCTGCTCAGCTGGGGATGGCGGCTGCCGTTCTTCGCCAGCGTGCTGGTCGTGGCCGTCGGCCTGTGGATCCGGGTGCGACTGCCCGAGTCGGAGGTGTTCGAGGCCGCGAAGGACGCCGAGACGAAGCAGGAACTGCCCATCAAGGTCGTCCTCCGGGACCACTGGAGCACCGTCCTCAAGGTCGTCTTCATCGGCCTGTTCAGCGTCGTGTCCACGATCTTCGCCGCCTTTGCGCTGGCCTACGGCCGCAACGTCGGGCTGCCGAACTGGGTGATCCTGTCCGCGACCATCGTCACCGCCGCGCTGGGTGTCGTGGCCCAGCCCTTCGCCGGGCTGCTCGCCGACCGCATCGGCCGCAAGCCGGTGTTCGTCACCGGCAACCTCATCTGCGCCGGCGCCGTGTTCCTCGTCTTCTGGGCGATCGGCACCCAGAACATCCCGCTGATCTTCGCGGCGGCCATCCTGTTCATGGTCGTCGGCTACGGCCTGGTCAACCCGCTGGCCCCGCCGATGATCGCCGAGCTGTTCCCCACCAACATCCGCTACTCCGGCGCGGCTACGGCGTCCCAGCTGGGGCTCGTGGCCACCGGCTTCGCGCCCACGATCGCGGCCGCCATCGTCCGGCCCGGTCCCACCGGCTGGGTCCCGGTCGCGGTGATGACGGCCGTGTGCTGCCTGACCTCCGCCGCCGTCACCTTCTTCGGGATCCGGGAGAACTACCGGACGCGCACCGAGGACCTGGGCCACAAGGGCGCAACCGCCTGACACCGGCGGCGGGGGTGGCCGGCCGGCTGCCCCCGTCGTCCTGCCCTTCGCTCCTGCTCCAGAGAGGCCCCGCGTTGTCTCCCCACCGCGTGCTCGTCGAGCCCGTCGTCGAGGCCACCATGTCCGACGGCACCGTCCTCCGGGCGACCGTGTACCGCCCCGACAGTGAGCACGGTCAATTCCCCGTCCTGCTCACCCGCACCCCCTACGGCCGGGATCTCGCGGTGAACTCCGCGTACTTCAACCCGGTGACGGTCGCCGCGGCCGGTTTCGTCGTCGTGATGCAGGACTGCCGCGGGCGGTTCGGCTCCGACGGGGTCTTCGACCCCTCGATCCACGAGACGGCCGACGGCGCCGACACCGTGGGCTGGGCCGCTCAGCTGCCGTGGTCGAACGGCCGGGTGGGCATGTGGGGCCGCTCGTACTTCGCCGAGACCCAGTGGCGGGCGGCGGCGAGCGCGCCGCGGCCGCTGCAGGCCCTCGCGCTCGGCGTGTCCGCCGGCGGCTCTGCCAACGACGGGGCGCTGTTCCGCGGAGGCGCCCACGAGTTCGGCAGCCGGTTCAGCTGGGGCCACGCCTCGGCCTCGCTCAACGCACTCTCCCGCGAGTTCGACGGCGACGCGCCGCAGTGGCAGGCAGCGCTGCAGCGGTGGCTGGAGCTGGACCGGGACGTCGTGTCCGGTGAGGTGTTCGACGCCCTGCCGATCAGCGCGCTGAAGGACCGGCTCAGCACGTTCATGAACGCGCACATCCTCGGCACCGCCGGCGAGGGGCCGGGCACCAGCCTCACCGAGCTGTGGGACAACGCATCGGCCGCGCCGGTCGACCTGCCCACACTGCACATCGGCGGCTGGTTCGACATCTTCGCCCCCGCCACCCTCGCGCAGTACCGCAGGCAACTGGAGCACCGGCGGGCCCGAGGCGGGTCGGCGCCGCGGCTGGTCATCGGACCGTGGACGCACAGCGACTTCTCCGGCAGCTACGCCGATGTCGGCTTCGGCATCGCTGCGTCGGCGGGGTTCCTCGGCGGCCACGGAGACCTCTCGAGCATGCACGTCGCCTGGTTCGAGGCCGTCCTCAAGGGCGACGACCAGCGGCTGCGGCGCATTCCGCCGGTGTTGCTGTACTTCCTCGGCGAGAACCGCTGGCGCGGCTTCGACGAGCTCCCGACGCCGCGCGAGGAACGCTCGTGGTTCCTGGGCACGGACGGACGCCTGCTCGATGGGCCGGGTGACACGGGATGCGTCGGATACGACTACGACCCACTGGACCCGGTGCCCACCCGGGGCGGGGCCACGATGATCCACGGCCTTGCTCCGGGCCCGGCCGACCAGGCCGGTGTCGAGGCGCGCGACGACGTCCTGACCTTCACCTCCGAGCCCCTGAGCGAATCCCTGACGCTGTTCGGCGAGGTTCGCGCCAGCCTCTTCGCCTCGTCCAGCGCCGTGGACACCGACTTCGTCGTCCGGCTGTGCAAGGTCTCGGCGGACGGCATGTCCCTGGGGCTCAACGACGGCATCGTCCGGGCATCGTGGCGGGACAGCTACCGGTCCGGGACGTTCGAGCCCGGCCACCCGCCCGCCCCGATGGAACCGGGACGGGTGTACGAGTTCACCGTCAGCCTCTGGGACACCGCCTGCACGCTCGCGCCGGGCGAGCGACTGCGGGTCCAGGTCACCTCCAGCTCGCACCCGCGGTGGGATCG
>DASQVF010000193.1:0-5136 GCA_035640915.1 Propionibacteriaceae bacterium | reverse complement strand
CCAGTTCAGCGCCGGTCTGGCCTACGTCGACCAGCCGGGAGCGCTGAACGAGAGCGTCAGCGACGTCTTCGCGGCGATGACCAAGCAGCGCTCCCAGTCGCAGACCGCGGAGCAGGCGAACTGGCTGGTCGGCGAGGGACTGTTCCGGCCTGGAGTCAACGGTCGCGCCCTGCGCTCAATGCTCGAGCCGGGCACCGCGTACGACGACCCGCGAATCGGTCGGGACCCGCAGGTCGGCCGGATGGCCGACTACGTCCGGACCACCGACGACAACGGCGGAGTGCACATCAACTCGGGCATCCCCAACCGGGCGTTCGCGCTGGCCGCGCTGGATCTCGGGGGGTTCACCTGGGAGCGGACCGGGCGAGTGTGGTACGACGCCCTGACCGCCGGTGAGGTGCCGGCGCAGTCGGACTTCGCCACCTTCGCTCGGGCCACGCTCAGCTCGGCGGCCAGGGTCTTCCCCGCCGACCCGGAGGTGGCGAGGAGGATCGAGGCCGCGTGGCGCACGGTCGGCGTACTGGAGGACGCGGCGGTCACCGGAGACGGCAGGACCGACCAGGACACCGTGCGGGGCGAACCGCGGCCGGCCACGGTGGCCGTGCGGCGCAGCGGTGGCTTCGCCGGCATCGTGCGCACCGGTGAGCTCGATCTCGATGCCGACCCCGAAGGGCCGGAGGTACGGATGCTGTTGTCCCGCCTTCAGGTGGAATCGATCCAGGCCCGACCGGCGGTGCCGGACGCCTTCGTCTATGACGTGCGCTACGGCGAGTGGCAGCTCAGCGTGCCCGAGCCGGACCTGACTCCCGAGCTGCGCCGTGTGGTCTCCATCGTGCTCTCCCGCGACCAGCCGCGCGGTCTGGACCTCTAGGAACCCGGCCGGCTCAATATAGTGACGGGCGTGGCGCCGGGGTCCGCGCGGGAGTCGCCCTACCCGCGGTCGATAGGGGTGCTGGGCTCGGCGTTCCTGGCCGTGCCGCTGACCCGCCGGCTGATCGACACGGTGCCCCCGGGCACCCACATCTCGGTGTTCGGCCGCAAGCCGGATGTGCTGGTCCGGCAGCAGGCGATGGGGGCGGCCCGGGCGGCCAGCCCGGCCGACCTGGCGGCGCGCAGCGAGGTGGTGTTCTTCCTGCTGAACGGCCTGGACCAGATCGAGTCCCAGCTGTCCGGTCCGAGCGGTTTCGAGGCCGGCGTCCACAGTCCGACCATCGCGGTGATCGCCACGGCGCTGGCCCCTGACGGCCTGCGTAGCCTCGCCCACCGGACGGCCGAGCGGACCGCGGGCCGGCTGCGGGTGGTGGACGCCCCGCTGTCCGGCCCGCGGTCGGCAGTGCTCCGCGGCGAGGTGTCGATCGCCGTGGGCGTGGCGTCGAGCGCCTATCCCGGCATCGAGCCCTTGCTGTCGCTGCTGGGACCTTGCGTCCGGGTGGGTGGAATAGGTAGCGCGCAGGTGGCGCATGCCTGTGAGCAGTTGATGGTTGCCGCGGCCGCAGCCGGACTCGGCGAGGCGATCCTGGTCGCCGAACGGTCGGGGCTCGACGTGGACGCGTTGCTGGCCAACTGGCGGCGAACCGACGCCGCCGGGCAGCTGCTCGACGCCGCCCGCGAGCAGCGCGGGTCGCGGGAGGTGGAGCGCGAACAGCCCGCCTCGCTGGTGGCTGACACGTTGGAGGTGGGCGCCGCCGAGGCGGAACGGATCGGCGTAGCCGCCCAGGTCCTGGCCGAGCTCCGGGCGATCGGCATCCGGCTGGTGGGAGCCGGCCTGGGTCATCAGGACCTCAGCACGGGCTACCGGACGCTGGCGGCGACGCAGACCCGGCCCGGACCCGCGCCCACATCAGGAACCGGGGCGGCGTAGGGCGCAAACGCCGCACGGCCGCCCCGGTGAGTGCGGGCGACGGTCAGGTCATCCGCAGGATGACGATCACCAGGATGATGATCACCAGAACACCGATGATGGTGCCGATCAGTCCTCTGTTCATGCCGTCCTCCTCTCTGCTCTCAACCCGGACCCGCGTGCGCGGACCCGGCTGAGCCTCTCGGACAGTCCCGAGTTTACAATGTAAACACCGGCCGCTGCCAAGGCCTCGAGCGAAAACCTAGCGTTCCAGGGCGAGCAGTGTGCGTTTAGCCCCCAACCCGCCGATGTAGCCGCCCAGAGTTCCGTCGGAGCGCAGCACCCGGTGGCAGGGCACCACCACCGGCACCGGGTTCGTGGCGCAGGCCGAGCCCACCGCCCGCACGGCCTGGGGCCGTCCTGTCGCCGCGGCGACGGTGGTGTAGGACTCGGTGTGGCCGTAGCCGATGGTGCGCAGGTGGTCCAGCACCTGCCGGCGGAACCCCGTCGCGAGCCGCAGGTCCACCGGAAGCTCGAAGGCGTGTCTTGATCCGGAGAAGTAGTCGTCGAGCTGGCGGGCCGGCTCGTCCAGCCGGCCGGGGGCGCGCAGGATCCGGGGGCTCACCCGAGCAGCCAGCGTCTGCAGCACCGAGTCGTGATCCTCCTGCTCGTACGCGACCCGGACCAGACCCTGCTCGGTCGCCGCCAGCAGCAGCGGACCCAGCGGCGAGTCGATCGTCCGGTAGGCGACGTCGAGCGTTCCCTCCGCGGCCGCCGCTGCGACGAGGCGCTCGTGCAGCCGGTCGAGCTCGAGGGGGACGACGGTGGGCGGCATCAGGTCGGGTTCCGGGTGGTCAATCATGAGCTTCTTCCTTCGTTGTGGGGGTTATCGGGTAGTGGCGGCGGAGCGCCGCGATTCCGTCGGCAGCCGCTCGGCGGGCGGCGGCGGGGGTGCCGCCGAGGCGCTCGGCGACCTCGGCGTACGGCAGTCCGCCGACGTGGTGCAGGGCGACGGCGCGGCGCTGCTTGTCCGGAAGGGCCCGCCAGCCGGCCCAGAGCCGATCGTCGGAGCCGTCGTCGGCGGGAGTCGTGGCGCGCTCGGGTGGTTCGGCCACGGGGCGGGGACGGCGCGCCTCCGCCCGCAGCGCGTCGAGGGCCTTTCGGGAGGCGATGGTGACCAGCCAGGCCTGGACGTTGGCGTCGGCCGGCAGGTCGGGATAGGCGCGGAGCGCGGCCAGGAACGTCTCGGACCACGCATCGTCGGCGTCCGAGCGGGCCAGCATGGCCCGGCATACCCGCAGCACGGTCGGTCCGTGCTCAGCCACTACCTGCTCGAACGGTCTCTTGGTGCTCATCGTCTGGTAGACGATGACAGAGCCTCCGATGTGAGGTGCAGCCCCCGTTCGCTGACAGCGAACGCAGTTTCGGATCCGCCGGCCTCGGCCGTTCGACGAGTGATCACCTTTACTGGCACGAGAAGGTTGTCGGGTCCGACTCACGCGACCGAAGGGGTTCCTGCCCATGACCGCCAGGCCGTTCAACACCGGTTGGAGCTATCGGCAGCCGCTCGGTCCGTTCGCCGCCGCCGAGGGTGAGCTGCCGACACCGATTCCGGTGACCCTGCCGCACGACGCGCTGCGCGACGCCGATCGCTCTCCCGACGTGCCGGCCAAGGGGGCCGGCGCCTACTACCCACCCGGCGCGTACACCTACCTCAAGACTTTCGACGCACCGGCCGACTGGTCGGACAAGACCGTGCAGCTGGAGTTCCAGGGTGCCTACCGGCACGCGATGGTGTTCGTCAACGACGAGTTCGCGGGCAACCGGGCCGACGGGTATGCGCGTTTCTTCGTCGACATCAAGCCCTTCCTGCACTTCGGCGGCGCCAACGAGCTGCGGGTCGAGGTGCGCTCCGGCCAGGACTCCCGCTGGTACTCCGGCTGCGGGCTGCACCGGCCGGTTGTGCTGCACGTCGACGACCCCGTGCACATCGTCCCGGACGGGGTTCGCGTCACGACTCTCGACGTCGAGCCCGACCAGGCGGTGGTCGAGGTGGCCACCCGCGTGGCCAACAGCGGGCTGGTCAGCACCACGGCCACCCTGACCACCAGGGTCACCGACCCGACCGGCCAGCCGGTCGAGGGTGACCAGACGCCGGTGACGCTGGGCCCCGGCGAGACGGCCCTGGTCCGGCACCGGCTCTACCTGCCGGACCCGCAGCGCTGGAGCATCGACGACCCGCAGCTGTACGCCGCAGTCAGCACGCTGGCCGGTCCTTCGACGACAACGGGATCGGACTCGAGGTCGGAGGTCGGGACCACGTTCGGCGTACGCACCATCCAGGCCGACCCGCGTCACGGTCTGCGGATCAACGGCGAGCCGGTGCTGCTCCGGGGTGCTTGCCTCCACCACGACAACGGTCCGCTGGGCGCGGCGGCCATCGATCGGGCCGAGGAACGCCGGGTCGAGCTGCTCAAGGCGGCGGGGTTCAACGCGATCCGGGCCGCCCACAACCCGCTGTCGATCGCCATGCTCGAGGCCTGTGACCGGCTCGGCATGCTGGTGATGGACGAGGCGTTCGACTGCTGGACCCGGGGCAAGACCACCCACGACTACGCGCTGGACTTCCCGCAGTGGTGGGCCGCCGACCTGGAGTCGATGGTGGCCAAGGACTACAACCACCCCAGCGTGATCATGTACTCCCTCGGCAACGAGATCGTGGAGACCGGCACCCCGCACGGGGCGCGGCTGGCCCGGCGGATGGCCGAGCACGTCCGCTCCCTGGACCCGACCCGGCTGGTGACCAACGGCGTGAGCGCCGCCCTGGCCGTGCTCGACGAGGTGCCGGCGATGCTGGCCGAGGCGGGCGTCGGGCTGGACGAGATGATGGCCGACCCCGGTGTCTCGACGAACCTGCTGAGCTCGACGGACAGCGTCACCCGGCGCACCGCCGAGTCGGGCTCGGTGCTGGACGTGCTCGGACTCAACTACGCCGACAGCCGCTACGCCATGGACCGGGAGCTGTTCCCGCACCGGATCATCGTCGGATCGGAGACGTTCCCGCCCCGGATCGGCACGCTGTGGCCGATGGTCCGCGAGCACCCGCACGTGATCGGCGACTTCACCTGGACCGGCTGGGACTACCTCGGCGAGGTGGGCATCGGGGCGACGGCGTACGCCGAGGACGAGACCGCGGTCGCGGCCACGGAACGGGAGTTCCCCTACCTGACCGCGTGGTGCGGCGACCTGGACATCACCGGCTGGCGCCGGCCGATGAGCTACTACCGGGAGATCGT
>DASQVF010000192.1:0-2239 GCA_035640915.1 Propionibacteriaceae bacterium | reverse complement strand
GCCCTGCACGAGGACCTGCGCTGGACGCTGGTCGGCAGCTCGGTGATCGTCGGCCGGGATGCCGCGATCGAGGCGTGCGAGTCCACCCTGGCCGAGCTGGCCACCATGAAGACCCGCTTCGTCCGCTTCGACACCATCGTCGGAGCCGACGGCGTGGCGGTGGACGCGGTGGCGGAGTACGAGTCGGCCGACGGGAACGCGACCGTCGCCTCCTGCGACCTCTACCAGTTCCGGGACGGCCAGGTCGTGGCCATCCGCTCCTACGCCGTCGAGGTCACCGCCGGATCGGCGTAGCCGGTCAGCCGATCAGCTCCTGGGCGCGGAGGAACGCCTCGTCCCAGCCGGCCAGGAACCGGTCCAGCGGATACCGCTCCAGGACCGCCTGCCGGGCCACCGCACCACGCGCCCGCGCCTCGTCGATGTCGGCCAACAGCCCCGCCGCCGTACGCCGCAGCGCCGACAGGTCACAGGACAAAGCACCGGCCTCCGGCGGCACGGCCCGCGACGCCTCGGTGGTGTCCAGCACCAGCACCGGCATCCCGAGCACCATCGCCTGCAGCAGCGACAGCCCGAGGGAGGTCCAGCGGTTCAGGTGCAGGTACGCCCGCCGCTGCGCCATCTCCGCGTACAGCTCCTCCGGCGCCAGGTTTCCCGCGAACCGCAGCTGCGGACACTGATCCCCGAGCTTCGCGGGCAGCAGCTCCGCGTCGATGCCGAACGCGTCCACCGGGTGGTCGGCGAAGACCGGTAGCAGGTCGGTGCCGGTCACCCGCCAGCGCCGGACCGGCTCGTTGACCACGTACGCCAGCCGGGCCTGCTCCCCGGTGTAGCGGTGACCGAGGTCGGGCACCCCGTGCTCGACCACCATCGTCGGCGCGGCCCCGCAGTCCCACAGCAACGCGTTGAAGTGGGTCACGTGCACGACCATGACTCCGGGCACCTCGGCCATCGGGTGCCACGCGTCGGGCACCCGCAGCCTCGGTGTGTTGTGCTCCAGCCACACCGCCGGCAGCTCCCGCCCCGGCCGCCGCCCGAGATGGACGGCGCAGTCCTGCACGTCGGACTCCTGCTGCAGCACCACGAGGTCCGGCGGCTCGGCCCGCATCTGCGGCCAGCTCAGCTCGATCGCGTTGGCCGGGGTTCGTCCGTCGAGGCGGCCCAGTCCGCCCCGACCGGCCGCGTCCCGCGCCGGGAAGAGATAGGTGTGGGGACCACCCAGCAGCGTGTCGGTGTAGCCGCCGTGCACGTCCCACAGCAGGACCCGACTCAGGGCCAGGTGCCTTCTGTCGAACCGGCAACCACCAGGGGGCCGACATCGGTCAGGCTCATCAGACCTCCTCCAGGAGCGACGGGTCAACGTTAGTCATGCCACCTCCCGGACGTGGGCCAGCGGTTGCGGACTGGTCAGCCGGGCCACCGCGTCCACCACCTCGGCGGGGGTGATCGAGCTGAGGCAGGGGTGACCGGCGATCGGGCACTCTCGCGCCCGGGTGCCCCGGCAGGCGGCCTGCTGGTCACCGAGCAGCACGATCGGTACGCCGTAGGGCTGCCAGCGCTCGGCCGCCACCACCGGCGCGAACAGCGAGACCACCGGCGTGCCGACGGCGGCCGCCAGGTGGGCAGCACCGGTGTTCGGCGCCACCAGGCACTCGGCCCGGTCGATCACTGCCGCCAGGCTGGGCAGCTCGAGTCGGCCGCCGAAGTCGTCAGCCCCGCCCGCCGCGACGTAGGAGGTGAGTGCGCACTCCGACAGCGTTCCGGTCACCACCACCCGATGCCCCGCCGCCAGCAGGCCGTCGACGATGGCGCGGGCGTGCTCGGCCGTCGGTCGACAGGCGGCGACCGCGGCGCCGGGATGGAACACCACGTACGGCCCGGCGCCGGTCAGTCCGACGACATCCGGCAGCGGGCGACGTAGCGCCAGCCGGGCCCCGTCGGCGTCCGCGCGGTACCCGGCCGCCTCCACCAGGCTGAGGTTGCGCTCGGCCTCCGGCAGCTCGTTCGGTACGCGGTGGCGCAGGTCGAGCAGCGACCCTGCGTACTCGTTGCTGATCCCGCCGACCCAGACAATCCCGGCCAGCCGGAGGAGCAGGGCCAAGGGCAGCGGCGACTGGTGGCAGGAGGTGAGCACCAGCGCCCGGTCGAACCGGCCGCGACGCAGCCGGCGGAGCAGGGTCTTGACCCCCGGCGGGCTGACCGGCGACGGGTCGAGGGCCACCCAGCCGGCCTCGAACTCGAT
>DASQVF010000191.1:0-6187 GCA_035640915.1 Propionibacteriaceae bacterium | reverse complement strand
CCGCCGAGCTGGCACCGGCGTACGTGTTCCTGGCCTCCGCTGAGTCGAGCTACGTGATCGGGGAGACTCTGAACGTGAACGGCGGCAACCCCACGCCCTGATGTGGTGATGTTTCGGATGCGGCGATGCGGACGACGCTGGACATCGACGATCATCTGGCCGCGACGGAATGGTTCGGTGTGACCAGTACCGCCAGCGCCTGCTGGTCCGGGCTGGTCTTGGCCGACAGCCGAGAAACACGCAGGTTCCCCCAATGTGCAGGCATCGCAGGCGCATACCATGCGTCATGCAACCGGTGTATGATCGGGGAGTGACCACCCAGATCGCGGTTCGTTTGGAGGACGAAGATCTTGCCACCCTCGATGCTGAAGTTGCCGATGGTCGGGCCAGCAATCGCTCGGAGGCGGTCCGACACGGCATCGCCAGAATGAGGCGCGAACAGCGTTACCGCCGCGACGAGACGATCCTGCTCGAACTGGCCCGCCGGGGCGAACCGGTGTATCCCGACCTCGACGGAATTCTCGATCTGCCGCATCCTTCGCTCGACTGATGCGGTCCATCGTGACTGTTCAGCTCGACAAGCGCCGGCCTGCGCTCGTCCTGACCAGTTCGCGAAAGCTCCACCTTCTGGCCTGGGTAACCGTTGCGCCGATCACCTCCAGGATTCGAGGGTTGACCAGCGAGGTGCGGGTGGGGCCCCGCAATGGTCTTGATATTGAGAGCGTGATCAGCCTCGACAACGTCACGACCATTCGCAAAGCGGCGGTCGGGGACACGATCGGACTGCTCTTCGACGACCAGGAGGACGAACTGGCGAGCGCTATCGCTGACGCATTCGATCTTGCTGCCCTTGAGCTACCAACCACCCGCGACCGCAACGACCACCCCCAGTAGGCCCTGAGGACATCACGCCGCCGACGGCGCCGTAACGGCTCGCTTGTCAGCCATGCCAGCACGAGATGATGGTCGACAAGCGCGCAGTTGCTCACGGCAGACTGAGGTCATGAACGCGCCGCGGCCGGTCGAGGAGTCGGTTCTCCGAGATCTGAAGGATCGCCTGCGGGAGTTCCGTCGGATCCCGCTGGTCGAGGGGGTCGGCTGGTCCCGCGGCACCGACCCGGAGTACCTGGCCGAGCTGGTCAACTACTGGGCTGAGACCTACTACTGGCGGGAGCACGAGGAGCGCATCCTCGACTACCCCTGGGTGCGCACCGGGGCGCCGGGCACGGGGCTCCGTTCGATCTACCAGGTGGCGGACCGCGACGCGCCGACGGTGGTGCTGCTACACGGCTGGCCGGACTCGGTGCTGCGCTACGAGCGGGTGCTGCCGCTGCTGACCGACGTCCACCTCGTCGTGCCGGCTCTGCCCGGCTACCCGTACGGCGAGGTGGTCACCCGGCCCGGGATGTCGACCACCGCGATGGCCGACGTGGTCGCCGCGTCGCTGGTCGAGCTCGGCCACGACCGCTACGTCGTCTCCGGCGGGGACATCGGCAGCTCGGTCGCCGAGGCGCTGGCCGACCGGCACCGCGAGCACGTGGCCGCGCTGCACCTGACGGACATCCCCTACACCCACCTGTTCGCAGTCGACCGCAGCGGGCTGACCGAGGCCGAGCAGAAGTACCTCGCCGACGGCCAGACCTGGCAGTTCACCGAGGGCTCGTATGCCCTACAGCAGTCGACCAAGCCGCACACCCTGGCCGCCGCGCTGGGCGACTCGCCGGCCGGCCTCGCCGCTTGGATCATCGAGAAGCTGCGCAGCTGGAGCGACTGCGGTGGCGACGTCGAGTCGGTCTTCCCGCGCGACGACCTGTTGACCTGGCTCACCGCCTACTGGGTCACCGGCACCATCGGCTCGTCGTTCCTGCCCTACGTCGAGGACGCACCGCCGGTCGAGGGCAGGATCGAGGTGCCCACGGCGGTGACGATCTTCCCGCACGACCTGGTGCCGGCGCCGCGGGAGTTCGGGGAGCGATTCTTCGACGTCCGATCCTGGGATGAGGAGCCGTCGGGCGGGCACTTCGGCGCCTGGGAGAAGCCGGAGGCGTTCGTCGCCGGCCTCCGCAAGGCCGTCGCCCTGTCCTGAACGGAAGGATCGTGTGGGATCGTGCCCCGTAGTCGGGGCACGATCCCACACGATCTTCGCTAACCCGGCCTCAGCCGCTCTGGTCCCAGCGCAGCACCGCGGCGACCGGGGTGCCGAACAGGTGCTCGGTACCCGCGGTGATCACGTCGGCACTGGTCACGGCGGCGGCGGCCACCAGGGCGAGATCCGCGCGGACCGGGCCGGTCAGCTCGACCGCGCCGAAGGCCAGGCCGGGATAGGCTGCCGGATCCAGCTCGTGCTCCGCGGACGTGACCGGGTCGAGGTAGAGCGTGTCGACCTGGCCGAGCACGAACGCCTCGGCGACGTCGTTGACCCCCACCGCCATCCGCGTTCCGCGGCCCAGCTGCTGGCCGAGCTCGTGCAGCCGTTCCAGCCGGTCGGTGATCAGCCGGCCGCGCAGCACCTCGCGGATCTCCTCCTCCAGCGCATCCTCTCCGCCGTCCTCGGACCGGCTGCCGCGCTCGACCTGGACCACCTCGGCGGCCAGGTTGTCCAGGTCGCCCTCGACGAGCTGGCGGGACTGGACGTCGCCGGCCAGCACCAGCAGGTCCGGTCCACCGCTCACCTGGCGCCGGATCTCCTCGACCACCTCACCGGCGTTGCGGGCCCAGACCTCCTCGGTGGACCGCTGCCACCGCTGCTGGGACCAGCCGCCGGCGGAGACCTTCTGCACATGCTGATCGTTGTCGGTGACCTCGGCCTCCGCGTCGGGACGCGGACCACCGTCGGAGAAGGTCTGCACCCGCCCGCCCGCGTGGTCGACCAGGGCGAGCACGTAGGGCACCACCACGGACGCGTCCTGCACCCAGTCGGCGAGATCGGGCAGCGCGTCCCAGGTGTGCCGCGGCTGCGCGCGATGGACCGCGGTCAGCTCGTCGAGCAGCACGCCGCGCTCGCTGGCCACCACGCACCGCGACACCGGGGCGGGTCGGTGGGTCGGCGCCGCCAGCCGCTGCTGCACCTGCTCGGCGACGCCCTCTGGAGCGCCCTGCGCGACGAGATCGTCGTACGCGGCGCGCGCCGCCAGCTCGGCCAGCCGGTCGCCGTCCTCCTGGGCCCGGCTCACCTCCGCGTACGCGGTGGCGAACGGTCCGGGGTCGTCGAAGAGGGTGGTGATCTGGTCCAGTCTCATGGTCGTCACGCTACCCACGGGGTTCGGTGCTCACCCATGACCCGGTCTCGGCCGAGCTGATCATCGCCTCGACCAGCTCGGCCGCCCGGACGGCGTCGTCGAGCGTCGCCCCGGCCGGCCGCCCGGTGGCGATCGCGCCGACCAGCCGGTGCAGCTCGACCACCTTGAGGTCGTCGTAGCCCATGGCGATCCCGGCGCCCGGCTGGAACGCCGCCAGCTCGCCGTCGCCCGGCCGGACCAGGTGGGTGGTGTAGCCGGCGTCGACGTAGTCCTGGTCGAGGGCGAGCTGCAGCTCGCCCATCCGGCGGAAGTCCCAGGCCAGCGCGCCGCGGGTGCCGTGCACCTCGATGCCGTAGCGGCACTGCTCACCGACCGCCACCCGGCTCGACTCCAGCACCCCGCGGGCACCGCCGGCGAAGCGAAGCAGAGCGGCGACGTAGTCCTCGTTCTCCACCGGCCCGCGCTCGCCCGCCGCCGCGGCCGAGCGGTCGGCGGTGGCCTCGACCAGGGGCCGGGTCGACAGGAACGTGGCCCGGTCCGCGACCAGGGCGTCGATCTCGCCGACCAGGTAGCGGGCCAGGTCCACGCCGTGGCTGACCAGGTCGCCGAGCACGCCGGACCCGGCCAGAGCGTTCGTGAACCGCCAGGTCAGCCCGGCGTCGGGATGGGCGGCATAGTCGGCGAGCAGCCGGACGGTGACGTGCTCGACCCGGCCCAGCCGGCCCTCGCCGATCAGCTGCCGGGCCCGCTCCACCGCGGGGGCGTTGCGGTAGTTGAAGCCGACGGCCGACTGCACCCCGGCCGCGTGGGCGGCGGCGGCGATCTCGCGGGTCTCGGCGGAGCTCCGCCCGGCCGGCTTCTCGACCCACAGGTGCCGCCCGGCCTCGGCGGCCGCTCCGGCGACCTCACGGTGCACGAAGTTGGGTCCGGTGACGCTGATCAGGTCCAGGTCCTCACGGCTGATCAGGTCGCGCCAGTCGGCGTACCCCGCGCCGAACCCGTACGCGGCGGTCGCCTCGGTCCGCCGGGAGTCGGCCGGGTCGGCGACGGCGACCAGCTCGGGAACCAGCGGGGACTCCGGGTAGTGGTGCCGCAGCCGCGCGTACGCCCGGGCGTGCACCTGGCCCATCCAGCCGAAGCCGACGATCCCGACCCGCAGCGGCCGCGGCTCGTCCATGGCGCGCCCGGACTCAGGCAAGGGCGGCGACCCCCTGGAACCCCCGGACCAGCAACAGTCAGACCTGCAGCGAGGACTGGAGGGAGTAGTAGTTCGGCCGGTAGATGTGCCGCCCGAACTCGACGAACCGGCCGACGTCGTCGTAGGCCAGCCGGTCGACGCTCAGGCAGGCCGCCGGAGTCGGCTCCTTGAGCAGCCCGGCCTCCTCCTCGGTCATCAGCCGGGCCGAGATCTGCTGGTGGGCAATCTTGAGGTGCACCCCCAGCGCGTTCAGGCACGCGTACAGGCCGCGCTGCCGCAGGTCGTCGGCACTGATCTGGTAGTGGGCCGGGATGTAGTTGGTCAGGATGGCCAGGGGCACCTCGTCGGCCAGCCGCAGCCGACGGATCCGGATGAACTCCGACTCCAGCACGTCGGCGGCGTCGACCACGTCGCGGTTCTCGTCGTCGAGCTCGCCGATCGAGTAGTCGAGCAGCACCGTGCTGGGCACCTTGCCGGCCTTGGCCAGGTCCTCGTTGAGGCTGCTCAGCTTCTCGTCCCGGCGGAACTGGGCCCGCACCACCTGGGTGCCGACCCCGCGCTTGCGGACCAGCAGCCCCTTGTTGACCAGCTCCTGAATCGCCTGGCGGGCGGTCGGCCGGGACAGCCCCAGACGGCTGGTCAGCGACAGCTCGTTCTCGATGCGATCGCCCGGCGCCAGGTCCCCGACGTCGATGGCGTGCTCGATGAACTGCGCCAGCTGGTAGTACAGCGGTACGGGCGAGTTGCGCTCGAGCGTGATGTCGAGCTGCCGTACAGCCGGGGCGTCGAGCATGGGCCGCAGCCTACGCCGACCTGTGCAGGTCATTCGGACATGCACGTCCCTCCGGAACCGGTCGGTCGCGACAGCTGATCCGCACCGGCGGATGTCGGAGGCGACCGGTTTCACCGAGGAGGTGGAGAACATGGGGTTCGGCGAACGTACAGTCGTCCGGTGACCGTCCGCGAGCTCGACGTGGTGCTGGTGGGGGCGACCGGATTCGTGGGGCGGCTGACGGCCGGGCACCTCGCCCGGCACGCGCCCGCCGGCATCCGAATCGGGCTGGCCGCGCGGTCGGCGGAGAAGCTGGCCCGGGTAGCCGATGAGCTCGGCGTCGACTGGCCCACGCTGGTGCTGGACACCTCCGACCAGAGCGCCGTCGACGACATCGTGGCGCGGACCGCGGTGGTTGCGACGTCGGTCGGGCCCTACCTGCGCCACGGGTCACCGCTGGTCGCGGCCTGTGCCCGGGCCGGCACGCACTATGCCGACCTCGCCGGCGAGAGCGAGTTCGTGCGGCGCAGCATCGCCGCCAACCAGGCGCCGGCCGAGGCCAGCGGGGCGCGCATCGTGCACTCGTGCGGGTTCGACTCGATCCCGTCCGACCTCGGGGTCGGGTTGGCCCATGCGGCGGCGGGTGGCGGCCAGATTGCCGAGGCGGTGTACCAGGTGCGCTCCGTCCGAGGCGGGATCAGCGGTGGCACTGTCGACTCGCTGCGGCAGCAGGCCATCGAGGCCGAGTCCGACCCGGGCATCCGGCAGGTCATCCGCAATCCGTACGCCCTCACCGACGGCTCAGTGGTCCACCGATCCCGGCGGTCCGGCTCCGGTCTCCGTCTCGATCCCCGCTCCGGCCGTTGGCAGGCGCCCTTCCTGATGGGCCCGTACAACTCCCAGATCGTCCAGCGGACCAACTTCCTGACCGGCTGGTCCTACGGCAGGAACATGCGCTATCGCGAGGTCGTGGACGCC
>DASQVF010000190.1:0-4312 GCA_035640915.1 Propionibacteriaceae bacterium | reverse complement strand
GAACGGGCCAGCCCGACCACGGAGCGGTCGGACTGGAACTGGGCGAAGGACTGCTCCAGCAGCATCCGCGCGCGCTCGCGTCCGACGGCACCGACCAGGTTCACGGCCATGTTGTAGGTGGGCGCGAACGACGACCGCAGCGGATAGGTCCGCCGCGACGCCAGTCCGGCCACCGCCCGCGGGTCCAGCCCGGGCTGCCAGCAGACCACGGCATGGCCCTCGACGTCGATGCCCCGCCGCCCCGCCCGCCCGGTGAGCTGGGTGTACTCCCCCGGCGTGATGTCGGCGTGGGTCTCACCGTTGTACTTGACCAGCTTCTCCAGCACCACCGAGCGGGCCGGCATGTTGATCCCCAGCGCGAGCGTCTCGGTGGCGAAGACCACCTTGATCAGGCCGCGGACGAACGCCTCCTCCACGCACTCCTTGAATGCGGGCAGCAGCCCGGCGTGGTGGGCGGCGACGCCCCGGACCATCGCCTCGGTGAAACGGTCGTAGTCCAGGGCGGCCAGGTCGGCATCCGACAGCCCGGCAGTGTGCCGGTCGATGATCGCCGTGATCTCCGCCCGCTCCTCGGCGTTGGTGAGCCGCAGCCCGGAGCCGAGCAGCTGGCGCACCGCGCCGTCACAGCCGGCCCGGGAGAAGATGAACACGATGGCCGGCAGCAGCCCGGCCCGCTCCAGCAGCTCGACCGTGTCCGGCCGGCTGGGACCGTACAACGACCGCGGCCGTCGGCCGCCGTCGCGGCCGGACCCCACCGGAACCCGGCTGGCCCCGCCGTACGCCCCGCTGCCGTAGGCGACGTTGCGCCGACCCCGGCCGCCGGCGCCGCGGGGCCGGCGGGAGTCGTCGCGGACGAGCCGGGACTCCTCCCGCGCCACCTTGAGCAGTGCCGGGTTGACGTCGGTCCGGCCGCCGGGCGCCTCGCGCGCGGTGGGCGCCACGTCGGCGAACAGGTCGTAGAGCCGGGTCCCGACGAGGACGTGCTGGAACAGCGGTACCGGGCGCCGCTCGGAGACCACCACGGCCATCTCGCCGCGCACCTCGGCGAGCCACTCGCCGAACTCCTCGGCGTTGCTCACCGTGGCCGACAGGGCCACCACCTGGATCGACTCGGCCAGGCCGATGATCACCTCTTCCCACACCGCGCCGCGGAACCGGTCGGCCAGGTAGTGCACCTCGTCCATCACGACGAAGGCCAGGTTGGCCAAGGTGGCCGAGCGGGCGTAGATCATGTTCCGCAGCACCTCGGTGGTCATCACCACCACCGGCGCCTCGGAGTTGATCGACGAGTCGCCGGTCAGCAGCCCCACCTGGTCCGCGCCGTGCCGCTTGACCAGGTCGGCGTACTTCTGGTTCGACAGTGCCTTGATCGGGGTCGTGTAGAAGCACTTGCGGCCCTGCTGCAAGGCGAGGAAGACCGCGAACTCGCCGACGATGGTCTTGCCGGCGCCGGTCGGCGCGGCGACCAGGACCCCGGACCCGGCCTCCACGTGGGCGCAGGCCTCCCGCTGGTAGTCGTCGAAGTGGAAGCCGTAGCCGTCGGCGAAGGCCGCCAGCGCCGGGGTGGACTGGCGGGAGCGGAACGAGGCGTACGCCTCCGCCGGACTCGGTTCGGACATGTCAGGCTCCCGCCGGCACGAAGACGGGCAGGATCCCCGGCGTCAGACACGCGGTGAAGGGGGCGGCGCCGATCAGCTCGCCGTCCCCGAAGCCGACTAGGCCGGGCCCCTCCACGGTCACCTCCTTCACCCGCAGCTGCTCGACGCAGGCATCCCGGGCGAACCGGCCGGAGAACATCTCCGGCAGCAGCCGTAGCAGGGTCAGCCGGCCCACCGGGTGGATGATCGTCACGTCCAGCCAGCCGTCGAACGGGTCGGCCTGCGGACAGATGTGCATCCCGCCTCCGTAGTACCCGGTATTGCCGACCGCTACCAGCATGGCCCGCTGCCGGCGGACCTCGCCGTCCAGCGTCAGCCGGTAGACCAGTGGCGAGAAGACCCGCAGCTCGGCCAGCGTGGCCAGGGTGTAGCGGGACGATCCGCGAGGCCAGACCATCGCGTTGGCCCGGCGGTTGACCAGAGCATCGAAGCCGCAGGCCAGCACGGTGCCGACGAAGGTGTCCCCGATCCGGGTCACGTCGACCTGCCGGATGTGCCCGGCGGCCACCACTCGGGCCGCGGCCAGGGCGTCGGTCGGATCCAGGCCCAGGCCCCGGCACAGGTCGTTGCCGGTGCCCGCCGGGATCACCCCCAGCGTGGTCCGCGGGTCGCCGGCCCGATGAGCGGCCGCCACGGTGTTGACGCCGAGATGCATCATCCCGTCACCGCCCATGACAGCGAGTACGTCGACCCCGTCGGCCACCGCCCGTTCCGCCATCGCACGGGCCTCGTCGAAGTCGCGGCTCAGCTGGATGGACAGCTCCATCCCGCCGTCGGCCAGGCAGCCCGCCACGGCCGGCAGCACTTCGAGGGCGCGGCCCTTGCCCGACGAGGGGTTGACGACCAGCCGGACCCGGCGGCTCATCGGGCCCGCGGCGGCTCGTCCTCGTCCCGGAGATCTTCCGACGACGGCTCGAGCATGGTCTGCGAGCGCTCGGGCGCGTGTCCATTGGTCGACGGCGGGGAGTCAGCGGACAGCTCCCGCAGCGCCCTGTCCGAGGCCAGCAGCTCGTCACCCAGCCCGCGAGCCCGCTTGGCCTTGCGCCGGTCCAGGACGTGGGCGATGGCCTCAGCGGCCAGGAACAGCGCGGTCATTGGCAGCGCCAGGGCCAGCATCGAGAACGGGTCGGTCGACGGGGTGGCCACCGCCCCGAAGACGAAGGTGCCGAAGATGACCAGGGTGCGGTACTTGGTCAGCTGGCTCGCCTTGACCACGCCCACGATGTTGAGCATCAGCACCAGCAGCGGGATCAGGTACGCGATGCCGAAGACGACCATCAGCCGCAGCATGAACGACAGGAAGAGGTTGATGTCCTGCAGGTTGGCCACGCCCTCGGCGGTGAAGCTCAGCAACACCGAGATGGCCTTGGGTAGCACGTAGTAGGCGGTGGCCACGCCGGCCGCGAACAGCGGGCTCGCGAGGCCGATGAAGATCAGCGCCCACTTCTTCTCCCTCGCCAGCAGTCCGGGGACGATGAACGCCCACAGCTGGTAGAGCCAGACCGGACCGCTGAGTACCAGGCCGGCGACCAGGCAGACCTGAACGGCGAGCTTGAGCGGCGAGGTGAGGTTGATGTTCACCAGCTCGGTGACGGCCCCCGGGTTGTTCTCCTTGAGGTCATCGATGCCCGAACGGTAGGGCGCAGTCAGCAGCTCGAGGAGGAACTGGTAGAAGAAGGCGGCCAGGATCGTCGCCGCGATGATGGCCAGCGAGGCGACGACCAGTCGGTACCGCAGTTCCCGCAGGTGCTCGAACAGCGTCATCGAGCCGTCGGGAGGCACGGGCGGCGGCTTGAGCCACTTCAGGCTGAAGCGGATCGGCCGGCCCTTGATGGTCAGGGACACGGCGAGGTCAGGGAACTAAGGATCAGACGTCGCGTCGCGGGTCGCTGCCGGCCGAATCGGTGGTGTTCGCGGCGGGCGGCTGCTGCTGGTACGTCGCCTCGGTGCCGACGGCGGGCGGCGGGGCCTGGTCCGCGGGCTTGTCGCCCTCCTTCAGTCCCTTGGTCTCCTCCTTGAACTCCTTGATGGCGCGTCCCGTGCTCTTGCCGATCCCGGCCAGGCGGGCGCCACCGAACAGGAGCAGGACGACGGCCAGGATGATCAGCAGCTCGGGCACGCCGAGGCCGAGAACGTACGGGATCATGGTTCCGGGGATCATGGTTCCTCTTTCGGACGGTGAGCCAAGCGATCGTCTGTCATCCTACGTCGGCGCAACCTAGTCGAGCTTCTCCACCTCGATGAGGTCGCTGTCGGTTCGGGGCAGGGCCGGGCCCAGCTCGGGCACCTCGATCTGTCCGAGCAGCTCGGCCAGCTGGTCTCCCCGGTCCGCCAGCACGGAGAGCTCGCTCATCACGTCGGACGTCTTGTGCGCCAGCCAGACCGCGTACGCGATCAGCACGACCAGCCCGGCCAGCCCGATACCGCCGAACACGAAGACCCACACCACGCCTGGCAGCATAGGGCCCCGGTCCTGTTGACGGCCCACCTCCGCCCCGGCCCAGCAACTCACGTGCACGTGAGTTCCGGCAGCGATACCCAGGTTGCAAAGTGGGTATCGCTGCGGAAACTCGCGTGGAGCTGCCGTGAGCGTCCGTACGCGGGCGCGGGTCAACTGTTCCGGCGCCGGTCAGTCGAGGTAGCCGAGGGCGGCG
>DASQVF010000189.1:0-2740 GCA_035640915.1 Propionibacteriaceae bacterium | reverse complement strand
CCGTGGCCGATTCGGTGCGCCGCGCACTGCTGCACAGCCGACCAGATCGAGTCGATGCCGGCGGCCTCGCCGGCGTGAATGGTGTAGACGGCGTTGTGCTCCCGCAGGTAGCGGAAGGCGGGCAGGAAGCGATCCGGGGGGAAGCCGTTCTCGGCCCCGGCAAGGTCGAAGGCACAGACCCCGTGGTCGCGATAGGCGACCGCCAGCTCGGCGATCGCGGTGGTCGGCTCGCCGTGGCGCATCGAGGTGATGATCTGCTGCACGGCGATGGGCTGCCCATCAACGGCGGCGTTGCCGACTCCCTCGGCCAGTCCGTCGCGGACCGCCTCGATCGCCTCGGCCGGGCTGAGTCCACCGGCGGCGTGCTGCTCCGGCGCCCACCGGGCCTCGCCGTAGATCACCCCGTCGGCGGCCAGGTCTTCGACGAACTCCCGGGCCACCCGGCGCAGGTTGTCCGCGCTCTGCATCACCGCCACGGTGTGGTCGAAGGTCTCCAGGAACCGTTCCAGCGAGCCGGAGCCGGCCGCCTCGCGGAACCAGGCCCCCAGGTCCTCGGCGTTGTCGGCCGGCAGCGGGTGGCCGATCTCGGCCGCGAGCTCGAGCACGGTCTGCGGACGCAGCGCGCCGTCCAGATGGTCGTGCAGCGACACCTTGGGGAAGGCGCGCAGGGTCTCCAGATCGACGGTCACGCTTCGGCTCCGTTCCTCGGGCGCGTCAACGGCCCAGAGATCACGCCACGCCCGGCGGGGGTTCGAGGGGGTCGTCCCCCTTGCTGTACTCGGTCAGATGGTCAGGTCCGAAAGCCTGCGGCAGCACCGCGGTCATCGGCAGGATGCCCTCCGGCGTGTCGACCATCAGCCTCGGACCCCCGTGCTCCCACAGCAGCTGGCGGCAGCGGCCGCACGGCATCAGGGCGGCGCCGTGTCCGTCGACACAGGCGAAGGCCACCAGCCGGCCCCCGCCGCTCGCGGCCAGCGACGACACCAGCCCGCACTCCGCGCACAGCGTCACGCCGTACGACGCGTTCTCCACGTTGCAGCCGGTGACCACCCGGCCGTCGTCGACCAGCGCGGCCGCCCCCACCGGATAGTGCGAGTAGGGCACGTACGCGTGGGCGATCATGCTCCGGGCCGCCGCCCGCAGCGCGGCCCAATCGATCTCGGTGGCGGTCACTTCTCGTAGGGTATGCCGTCGGCGGCCGGCGGTCGCACCCGGCCGACCAACCCGGCGACGGCGACGATGGTGGCCACGTAGGGCAGGATCAGCAGGAACTGGCTGGGCATCGGCGTGTTCAGGGTCTGCAGCTGCGAGGCCATCTGGGTGACGAAGCCGAAGAACAGACACATCATGGCCGCCAGCACCGGGTGCCAGCGACCCATGATGAGCGCAGCCAGCGCGATGAAGCCGTTGCCGACGGTGAACTCCTTGGTGAAGGACCCGGTCGAGGCCAGAGTGAAGAACGAGCCGCCCAGGCCGGCGAACACCCCGCCGGCCAGCACCGCCGACCAGCGGATCGCCCGGACGCTGATCCCGACCGTGTCGGCCGCCTCGGGATGCTCCCCCACCGACCGGATCCGCAGCCCCCAGGTAGTGCGGAACAGGATCACCCAGACCACCACGACCGAGATCGCGGCCAGGTAGGCCAGGATCGACTGCTCGAACAGCACCCGGCCGAAGAACGGGATGGCCGAGAGCCCGGGGATGGCGATGGGCTCCAGCACCGGGGCGGCGTTGTAGATCCGCGACGCCGGCTGCACCAGCTGGTCGAACAGGAACCCGGTCACCCCGACCGCCAGCAGGTTCAGCACCACACCCAGCACCACCTGGTTGACCAGGTAGTTGATCGAGAACAGGGCCAGCAGCGCCGCCATGGCGACGCCGGCGAGCACCGCGGCCAGCAGGGCGACGGGAATGGACTTGGTCAGGCTGCCGGCCACCGCAGCGGCGAACGCGGCGGCCAGGAACTGGCCCTCGATGGACACGTTCACCACGCCGGCCCGCTCGCAGAGCACACCGCACAGCGCGCCGAAGATCAGCGGCGTGGCCAGCGACAGCGTGCCGGCGAACTGGTTGCTGACCGGGAACGGCAGGTCCCGTCCGGCGGCGGCCCAGGTCAGGAAGCCGACCAGCACCGCCAGTCCGGCGACGGTGCCGGCCACGGCGGGCAGCCGGCCGCGCATCCGCCCGGACAGAAACGCCGCAGCGGCGACAAGACACAGCACGGCGCAGACCGCGACGGTGGCCAGTCCGGGCGCGGTCAGCGTGGGCAGCTGGACCTCGTCGAACGCGTCGGACAGGGCGAACTGCGCCTGGCCGGTGGTTGACGCCAGCCCGATCAGCAGCAGTACCCCGACCACGCCGATCAGCCCGCCGGTGGACAGTCGCTGTCGGCGCTTCTCGGCCGACTCGACCCGCCGCGGGGCCGCCACGGCGGTGGCGCCGGTGGCCTGGTCGGCGGTGACTGCGCTCACCGGGCGCGCTCCCTGATGTCTTTGCGCCCGCCGCGGGGGTTCACGGGGGTCGTCCCCCTTGCCTCATTCACGTGGGCGCTCACGCGAGTCCGCCTTCCGGAACCGGGCCGATGACCTTGGTCCGGCGGGCCTTGACGAACGGGACGATGCGGTGGATCAGGGCCGGCGCGGCTACGAACAGCACGATCAGCGCCTGCAGCACCGTGGTCAGGGTGAGCGGGGTCTGGGCGATGCTCTGCATGGCCAGGCCGCCGGCGTGCAGGCCGCCG
>DASQVF010000188.1:0-4784 GCA_035640915.1 Propionibacteriaceae bacterium | reverse complement strand
CGGGTCGCCCTGGAGGTGCCGCCGCAGACCAACGAGGTGGGCCGCTCCGTGGCCCTGCTGGCCGGACTCTTCGACGTCGTCGCGGCCACCGGTGTCCGGCAGGTCCGGCTGCTCGAGCTGGGCGCCAGCGCGGGGCTGAACCTGCTCCTCGACCACTTCGCCTTCTCGGGGGCTGACTGGCGGTTCGGCGACAATGCCTCGCCGGTGCAGTTCGCCGACGCGGTCTCCGGCCCGGTCCGGGCCGCCGACTTCGCCATCGCCGACCGACGGGGCTGCGACCTGCATCCGGTCGACGCGTCCAGCCCGGAGGGCCGGCTGCTGCTGGCCTCGTTCGTGTGGCCGTTCCAGGTGCACCGGCACGAGCGGCTGGCCGCGGCGCTGCGGATCGCGGCCGATCACCCGGTGGTGGTGGACCAGGCCGCGGCATCGGCCTGGATCGGCCCCGTGCTCGAGCAGACCGAGGACGGCGTACTCCCGGTCGTCTGGCACTCGATCACCCGGCTCTACTGGCCACCGAGCGAGGTCGCTGCCGTTGATGCGGTCCTGGGCGGCTACGGGCAGCACCGCCCTTTGGCCCGGGTGGCGATGGAGTTCGCCACCGGAGATGACGCCCCGCCCATGCCCGAGCTGTCGAGCACGGTCTGGTCAGCCGGACAGCCGCCGCGGCACCGGCGGCTGGGAACGGCCCACGACCACGGTCCGCCGGTCCGGCTGGACCCGCTCAGCCCTTAGCCGGGCCCTCGTCCTCGCCCTGCTCGGCATCCAGCAGCTCGGCGAGCGCGGCGTCGAAGTCCTCGTCCCTGGCCTCCTCGGCCGGTTCTGCCGCGGCGAACCCGAGCGGGTCGTCGAGATCGGCCGAGGTGGGAGCCAGGTCCGGATGGGTCCAGACGGCGTCCCGGCCTTCCAGGCCGCGGGCGTCGCGGAGCGCGGCCCACAGGTTGGCGGCGTCCCGCATCCGGCGCGGCCGCAGCTCCAGGCCGACGAGCGTGGCGAACGTCGCCTCCGCCGGCCCTCCGGTCGCCCGCGCCCGGCGTACCGTCTCCGCCAGCGCGGCCGCCGCCGGCATCCGCTCCACGGTCGCCTGGCTGACCACCTCGTCGACCCAGCCCTCGACCAGGGCCAGCATCGTCTCCAGCCGCTGCAGCACGGCCTTCTGCTCCGGCGTCTGCTGCGGGGCGAACAGGTTGCCCTCCAGCGTCGAGCTCAGCTCGGAGAGGTTCGACGGGTCGATCTGGCCGACCGCCTCCTCCAGAGCCGAGGTGTCGATGGTGATGCCGCGGGCATACTGCTCGACCAGCGCCAGCATCTGCTCCCGCAGCCAGCCGGCGGCGGCGAAGAGCCGCTGGCGGGCGCATTCCCGCAGCGCCAGGTACAGCGTGACATCGCTGGCCGACTGCTCCAGGCCGGCGCCGAACGCCGCAACGTTCGTGGGCAGCAGCGCGACGTGGCCCGGCTCGCTCAGCGGCAGCCCGATGTCAGTCGCACCGACCACCTCGGTGGCCAGCTGGCCCAGCCCCTGACCGAGCTGCAGGCCGAACATGCTCGCGCCTGACGTCCGCAGCATCGGCCGGAGCATCTGCTCCATCCCGGCCAGACCGGGAATGGCGGCTGCCTCGCTGCCGCCGATGCTGAGCGCACCCTCCATCGCGTCCGCGATGTGGCCGGCGACCGGCTCGACCAGTCGCCGCCACACCGGCAGCGTGTGCTCGATCCACTCGGCACGGCTCCACGCCGCCACCGTCGCCGACACCCGCGGGAAGCTGGTCGCCTCGTCCAGCCACAGCTCGGCCAGCGAGACCGCCTCGACCAGTGCGCGCTGCTGCCCGCGGTCGGGGCTGGGGTCGGGTCCCAGTGAGGCCACGGTCTTGCGGGCGGTGTCCTTGGTGACCTCCCAGTTGACCCCGGAGTCTGCACCGGTCGCGCCGCCGCCGCCGAACATCGCGCCGGCGCCGCCCAGCATCGCGAACGCGCTCTGCAGCTGTGACGCCAAGGCGTTCATGTCGCCGCCGCCCAGGGACGAGAACAGCGCCTCCAGGGGGTTGGTCGGCTGGTCGCCGCCGGATCCCGGGGTGGGCCCGGAGCCCTTCGACCCGCCGGATCCACCACCCAGCCGGTACGGCTCGGGCTTGGGGTCCTCCGGCTGGTCGTCGGCCGGGTCCGGCTTCCGGTCCTCCGCCATCGGTGTCTCTCCTGACCTAGGAAATCTCGTCTCCTCAACGGTACGCCCCCTTGAGCGTTGATCGCTCAGGGCAGAAGGGCAGAAGGGCAGAAGGGCAGAAGGGCGGAAGGGCGGAGGGTCGGACATGGGTGGATGCGCGACGCTCGTCGAGCATCGGAGGAGCGGCCTGGTGCCGGACGGAGGAGCGATGAGCGAAGCCGCCCGTCCCGGATCTGCGGAGCAGGGGTCGCAGGGCGGGTTCGTGAGGAGTGACGACGCCGGCAGCAGAAGGGCGCGACGGGTGCTAGACGAGCACAGATAGGTAGGGTTCACCCCATGACCTCCTCGGTCCGGGCGGCCCGCATCACCGAGGCCCCGCTCAGCGTGGACCGGCTGCTCACCCTGGTACGCGGCCCTGCGGTTGGCGGGATCGCCCTCTTCGTCGGCGTGGTCCGCGACCACGACTCCGGCGCCCCCGTGGTCTCCCTGGACTACACCCAGCACCCGATCGCCGAGGCGGCGCTGGCCCGCTGCGCCGAGCAGGCGGCCGCCGAGCACGACGTGGTCGCGCTGGCCGTCGAGCACCGGGTCGGTCACCTGGAGGTCGGCGACCTGGCGGTCGTGGTCGCCGTCGGTGCCGTGCACCGCGGACCGGCTCTGGCGGCGTGCGCCTGGCTGATCGACACCCTCAAGGCGGAGGTGCCGATCTGGAAGGAGCAGAGTTTCGCGTCCGGCACCACGGCCTGGGTAGGGCTACCGGAGGTCGACGAGCCCGAGCGCGCGCCGCGCGCCGAGGTCAGGACCGTCACCCCGTGACCCGGCAGACCTGGACGGCCTTCGTCTCGGCCCTGTTCTTCGTCGGTCTCGCCCTGCTGCTGGTGGTGATCCCGGTGCCGTTCGTCAGCTGGAGCCCGGGAGGGGCCCGGGACACGCTGGGCACGATGGACAACCAGCCGATCATCAACGTCCAGGGGATCGACACCTACCCGACCAGCGGCCGGCTGGACATGACCATCCTGTCGGTCACTCCCGTCGAGGCCCGGCTCAGCCTGCCGCAGGCCCTGCTGGCGTACTGGCTGCCGTCCCGTGACGCGCTGCCGCGGGAGGTTGTCTACGACCCGGGCAAGTCGGTGGAGCAGGTGAGCACCGAGGACGCCGAGCTGATGGAGACGGCGCAGGACGACGCCGTGGTCGCGGCCCTGCGGGCTTCCGGCCGGGTGGTGATCGAACGCCCGGCCGTGTACTCGGTCACGGTTGGCGGCCCGGCGCATCAGCGGCTTCGGCCGGGGGACCTGGTGACCTCGGTGGACGGCCGGCCCACACCCTCCGAGAAGGCGGTGCGCGACGCGATCCAGCAGCGGCAGGTCGGGGAGACGGTGGTCTTCACCGTGATCCGGGACAAGCAGGAGCGTCCGGTCAAGATCATCACGGCCGAGTCGACCACCCAGTCCGAGACGCCAGTGGTCGGCATCACGCTCGGCACCGGCTATGACTACCAGCCCGAGATCTCCTTCGACTTCGGCCAGAAGATCGGCGGCCCCAGTGCCGGCCTGGTGTTCGCGCTGGCCATCTACGACAAGATCACCGACGGCCCGCTGCTCGCCGGTCGCCACGTCGCGGGCACCGGGACCATCACGCCGGAGGGCCAGGTCGGGCCGATCGGCGCCCTCCAGCAGAAGATCGCCAGCGCCGAGGAAGCGGGGGCGACCGACTTCCTCGTGCCCGCTGCCAACTGTGGCGACCTGGCCGGTCTCCGGACCGACGTGAACCTGATCCGGGTGGGCACGCTGCGCGAGTCCATCACCGCGCTGGAGACGCTGAACACCCCCGGGTCGGCCGGCACGCTGCCGCGCTGCTGATGGCCGCCTCGGACTCGGCTGACGCGCTGGTCGCCGCGCTATTGGAGCTCGACCGGCACGTCGGCCGCGACGGCTGGGACCAGCCGCCCCGACTCTTCGCCCTGGTGCTCACCGATCTGCTGGCCGAGGCCGAACCGGCGCTCAGCCGCCGACTCGGGCTGCGCAGCACCGAGGCCGGCGGGCTGCCGGGCGCCCTGACCGCGATCGAGCAGGACGAGTTCCGCAGCACCGGTGACCTGACGCGCGACCTCGCTGGCCTGGAGTGGCCCGAGTCGGTGTACGGCTGCGCGCTGGCCACGGTGCGCATGTTCCTGCCCGCGGCGTACGAGGCCGACCTGCCGTCCGAGCCCGAGGTAGCCGCGGCCATGGTGGCGGCGCACCCGCAGCGCCAGGAGTTCCGGGTGGTGGTCGGCGCGGACCGGGCCGGCAACCGGCACGGCGTCGGCCGACTGGCCAGCCGTCCGGAGGAGCTGCTCGGAGCCCCGGATCTGGTTCCCGGACTGACGTCAGCCCTGGCGCATACGCTGTGCTGAGCGGGGAGCCCCAACGGATCCTGCTGCAGGTCGGAGCGGGCACCGGAAACGCCCGGGCCGGCTGGCTCGTTGGGTCAGTGCGAGCTGTGAACGTTATTGAGGAGAGAGTGGGTTGAGTACCCTGCGCGTCGGCCGCCGACGGAGCGCGATTCTGCCGACCTTGGTGGTCGTGGCCGTTCTGGTGGTGTTGTTCGCCGTGTTCACCAGCGTGTGGACCGACCGGCTCTGGTACCG
>DASQVF010000187.1:0-2852 GCA_035640915.1 Propionibacteriaceae bacterium | reverse complement strand
CGCCCTGACCACCGCCGACAACCACGCGGTGTACAAGACCGTGGCCAAGGAGATCGCCGCCCAGCAGGGCCGGTCGATCACCTTCCTGGCCAAGTACAACGAGCGGGAGGGCAGCTCCTGCCACATCCACCTGTCGCTGCGCGGCGCCGACGGCTCGACCGTCTTCTGGCGCCCTTCGACCGGCTCAGGGCACAGCGAGGGCCGTACACCGCTGTACGACTCCTTCGTCGCCGGGCTGCTGGCCACCATGGCCGACTTCACCCTGCTGTACGCCCCCAACATCAACTCCTACAAGCGGTTCGCCCCCGGCAGCTTCGCCCCCACCACGATCGCCTGGGGCACTGACAACCGGACCTGCGCGGTCCGGCTGGTCGGCCAGGGACCGAGCGCCCGACTGGAGAACCGGGTCCCGGGCGCGGACGTCAACCCGTACCTCGCCCTGGCGGCCATGCTGGCCGGCGGGCTCTACGGGATCGAGAACGAACTCCAGCTCGGCCCCGAGCTGACCGGGAATGCGTACGCGTCCGGCTTGCCGACCGTGCCGCGAAACCTGCGGGATGCCCGGGAGGCCTGGACCGGATCGGCCGTCGCCCGGGCCGCGTTCGGCGACGACATCGTCGACCACTACACGAACATGGCCGACGTCGAGCTGACCGCCTTCGACGCTGCGGTCACCGACTGGGAGCTGCGCCGCGGCTTCGAGCGGATGTGACCCGATGACGACGACCACGGTGATCAACCCCGCCACCGAGCAGCCGGTGGCAGAGGTGGAGACGGCCGGCGTGACCCGCACCGACGCTCTCATCGAGGCCGCCGCGGACGCGTTCCCGGCGTGGCGCGACGTTGCTCCGGGCGAGCGGGCCCGGCTGCTCCGCCGGTTCGCCACCGTGGTCGACGACCACCTCGAGGAGCTGGCCCAGCTCGAGGTGCTCAACTCCGGCCACACCATCGGCAACGCCCGCTGGGAGGCGGGCAACGTCCGGGACGTGCTGAACTACTACGCCGCTGCGCCGGAGCGGCTGTTCGGCCGGCAGATCCCGGTGGCCGGCGGGGTGGACATCACCTTCCGGGAGCCCTTGGGCGTGGTCGGCGTGATCGTCCCGTGGAACTTCCCGATGCCGATCGCCGGCTGGGGCTTCGCGCCTGCGCTCGCTGCCGGCAACACGGTGGTGCTCAAGCCCGCCGAGCTGACCCCGCTGACCGCGCTGCGGCTCGCCGAGCTGGGCCGGGAGGCTGGGCTGCCGGAGGGCGTGTTCACCGTCATCCCCGGCCGCGGGTCGGTGGTGGGCGAGCGCTTCGTCACCCACAGGTCGGTCCGCAAGGTCTGCTTCACCGGCTCCACCGAGGTGGGCAAGGCCATCATGCGCGGCTGTGCCGACCAGGTGAAGCGGTGCACCCTGGAGCTGGGCGGCAAGAGCGCCAACGTGGTCTTCGCCGACGCCGACATTCCTGCTGCGGCGGCGAGCGCCCCGTACGCGGTGTTCGACAACGCCGGCCAGGACTGCTGTGCCCGGTCGCGGATCCTGGTCCAGGCCAGCGTGGCCGAGGAGTTCCTGGACCAGCTGGAGCGGGCGGTCAAGGCGCTGGTGGTCACCGATCCCAGTAGCGAGTCGGCCGAGATGGGGCCGTTGATCTCCGCCGACCACCGGCAGCGGGTACAGCGCTATCTCGACGAGGTCGACGTGGCCTTCACCGGCGTCGCTCCCGACGGTCGGGGCTACTGGCTACCGCCGTCGGTGGTGCTGGCCGACTCCCCCGACCAGCGGATCTGGCGGGAGGAGGTCTTCGGTCCGGTCGTCGCGGTGCTGCCGTTCGCCGACGAGGCCGAGGCGGTGGCCCTGGCCAACGACAGCGAGTACGGGCTGTCCGGGTCGATCTTCACCGCCGACCTCAGCCGGGCGCTCCGGGTGTCCCGGGCCATCCAGTCGGGCAACCTGAGCGTCAACTCGCACTCCTCCGTCCGCTACTGGACACCGTTCGGCGGGTACAAGCAGTCCGGGCTGGGCCGCGAGCTCGGCCCCGATGCCCCCGACGCCTTCACCGAGGAGAAGAACGTGTTCTTCGCGACTCCGCCGCCGGCGCCGCCACGATGACCGGGCGGGTGGCCGGCCGGGTGGCCGTGGTCACCGGCGGCTGCTCCGGGATCGGGCTGGCCAGCGTGCGCCGGCTGGCCGCCGAGGGCGCCTCGGTGGTGATCGGTGACGTGGACGAGGCCCGCGGGCCCGAGGTCGCGGCCGAGGTGGGTGGAACGTTCCTCCCCACCGACGTGACCAGCGAGGAGAACGTGCGCCGGCTGTTCCGTGCCGCCCACCAGACGTACGGGTCGGTGGACATCGCGTTCAACAACGCCGGGATCTCCCCGCCCGACGACGACTCGATCCTGACCACGGAGCTGGATGCCTGGCGCCGGGTGCAGGAGGTCAACCTGACCAGTGTCTATCTGTGCTGCCGGGCCGCGTTGTCGTTCATGATCGACCAGGGGAGGGGGTCGATCATCAACACGGCGTCGTTCGTGGCGGTGATGGGTGCGGCGACCTCACAGATCTCCTACTCGGCCTCCAAGGGCGGTGTGCTCAGCCTCAGCCGAGAGCTGGGGGTGCAGTTCGCCCGGCAGGGGATCCGGGTGAACGCGCTGTGCCCGGGGCCGGTGAACACGCCGCTGCTGACCGAGCTCTTCGCCGCCGACCCCGAGCGGGCGGCGCGGCGGCTGGTGCACATCCCGATGGGCCGCTTCGCCGAGCCGAGCGAGATCGCCGACGCCGTGCTGTTCCTGGCCTCCGACGAGTCCAGCTTCATCACCGCCAGCACGTTCCTGGTCGACGGCGGCATCAGTGCCGCGTACGTCACGCCGA
>DASQVF010000186.1:0-2294 GCA_035640915.1 Propionibacteriaceae bacterium | reverse complement strand
CAGCCCGACCACCTTGTCCGCCAGTGGATGCAGTCCCTGCGGCCAGACCTCCGGTGACACGGTCCAGTCACCCAGTCCGGCCGCATCGTTGCGCCGGGCGCCGAACCAGCCGTCGTCGAGCACGTAGCGCTCAACCCCGAGCCTGGCCGCCCGCTCGGCAAGATCGACCAGCCGATCCTCGTCGTGGTCGAAGTAGACCGCCTCCCAGACGTTCAGCGTTACCGGCCGGTCGGCGTTCGGGTGGGTGGGCCGCGACCGCAGCCACCGGTGGAACCGGCGCGCCACCGCGTCCAGCCCGACCCCGTACGCGCCGTAGACCCAGGGTGTCCGGTACGCCTGGCCGGCGCCGAGGACCACCTCACCCGGCAGCAGCAGCTCCCCGCCGCCGATCACCTGCTCGCCGGTGTACAGCCGCTCCGCGTAGTGGGTGTGGTTGCCGCTCCAGCCCACGTGCACGGCCCAGATCTCCCCGTCGGCGAAGCCGAACCCTGGCGCACCCAGGTGGAGCAGGGTGGTCGCGTCCAGCCCGGTGCGGCCGTGGCGGCCCTCGCGCAGGTGGGTGCCGGTGGTGAGCGTACGCCGCTGCGGCGTCCGTTCCTTGCCCCAGTGCCCGGCGAAGTCGAGGACCTCCCGCGCGGTTGCCGGGACCGGGTAGGCGATCACGCAGTCGTTCACGGTGTACGCCTCGTCGGCCAGGTTGGTCACCTCAGCCCGGCTCCGGAGCAGCCCGGCCGGCGCGAGCTCGATCTCCACCTCCAATCGGAGCCGGGCCACCTGGTCGACCGCCTCGACTACCAGGGTTCCGGCTCCGGCGTTGGTGACGGTCAGCTCCGCGGCCGGCTCGATCGTCCGGCCGTCCAGCGCGACCCGCGTCACCCCGAACTCCGGCGACCAGTCACGCCCCGTGCGCGATCCGCTCAGGCCCGGTCGACCCATCCAGCCGGTCCGATGCTCGGGAAGCAGAGCCGTCCGCACCGGCCGGTCGACGATGTTGCCGGCCAGCGGTCGCGTTGCCGCGGCGATCATGGCCTGAGCGTCCTCCGTCGACAGCTCGCCGAGGTCGTGACCCCAGTGCAGGATCGACGGCAAGCCGCCGTCGGTCAGGTCGACCAGTAACGACACCTGGTCAGCACGAAGGTGGACCAGGGGACGAACGAGTTCGGGCACGATTTTCTCCTCATATTTCCACTCGGGTGGTCGCCATTTCCTCAGCCACCAGGTCGACGGCGACACTGATGGGCATAGCCGCGGTGTCCAGGACCAGGCGTGCCCGCGACCACGGTTCGTACTCGCGCGCCTGCACCTGTGACCAGGTCGGCTTGGTCAGACCGTCCACGTCGGACGGGCGACTCTCGACGCGGTGCCGGTGCTCGACCGGGTCGGAGCACACCAGCTCGACCTCGACGATCGCCGCGCCGATCCGGGAGGCGGTGTCGACCCAGGCGTCCCGGGTGACGGCCAGCGGGTTGACGCACTCGACGATCACGTCGAGTCCGAGCCTGAGCTGCTCGGCGGCGACGGCGTGGGCGACCGCGTAGCCGACCGGTCCGACGGGGTGGGTCAGCTCCGTCCACTGGACGATGGCCTGCTCGATCCGGTCGACCCGCAGGAAGGGCGTACGGGTCCGTTCGGCCAGGAGGCGGGCGACCGTCGACTTGCCGGTGGCCGGCAGCCCGCTCACCACCACCAGCACCGGACCAGTGCCCGAGTCCTTTGGCCGGGTCACCCGGATCCCTCGCGGTGCCATCGGACGTCCGCCGAGGCCGAGGCCGAGAGCAGACCAGACACGCGAGCGACGTTACCTGCCGAACTGGTGCTCCAGAATGGGCCCATGAGTCCCGAGCAGCGGCCGCCACGACTCCGGGCGAACGCCATCACCATCGGTACTTCAAGGCCGCACGACCTGGCGCACTTCTATGCCCGGCTGCTCGATCTTCCCGTCACGGCGGACGATCCGGCCATTCCGGGCGACCCGATCCACGGCGGATGGGCGCAGGTCCGTCCGCTCGACGGCTCGGGACTGACGCTCAACTTCGAGTACGAGCGGAACTTCGAGCCGCCGACGTGGCCCAGCACGCCAGCCGGCCAGAACCCGACCCAGCACCTCGACATCGAGGTGGACGACCTCGAGTCGAGCGTGAGCTGGGCGATCGGGCAAGGAGCGACCCTCGCCCCGTTTCAGCCGCAGGACGATGTGCGCGTGATGTTCGACCTGGACGGCCACCCGTTCTGCCTGTTCGTCGAGGCCCCGGAGTGAGGTCCCGTGCCGACGTGCTGGCGTATCGGATCCACGC
>DASQVF010000185.1:0-3821 GCA_035640915.1 Propionibacteriaceae bacterium | reverse complement strand
TGATGTCCTTGGTGCTGAAGCTGGCCCAGGCGGCCAGGCCGAAGACCAGCAGGTAGCCCAGTTGCACCAGCAGCCCGCTGACCAGGTCGTCCCACAGGATCGGGTCGCGGAACAGGTCCACGAAGGCCAGCCAGTACCGGGTCGGCAGGAACGGGTGCAGCGACTGGGCCGCGTCCAGCCCGAGCAGCACCGTCGAGGCGATCAGCAGTCCGACGGTGCCCAGCGCCGCCCCGATCGAGGAGGTGGTCAGGGTGGACAGAAACAGCGCCACCGCCGCCACCCCGAGCATGCAGACGATCACGTACGCCAGGGCGAACGCGGTTCGCACCGAGATCTCCTGCTGGGTCAGGGTCGACCCGCTGAGGCTGACCGTGCCCGCCGCGGGGGCCTGGCCGAGCAGTAGCCGGCCCTCGACGTAGGAGACGGCGCTGACCACCAGCACGGCCAGGATCACGAAGGCGACGACGGTGACCAGCTTGGCCAGCAGCAGGTGGGTACGCCCCACCGGCCGGACCAGCAGGTAGCGCAGCGTCCCGGTCTGGGTCTCGCCGGCGATCGCGTCGCCGCCCAGCACCGCAACGGCGATGGGCAGGAACAGCGGCAGCACCACCCCCAGTGCGGCCAGCGGGAACAGCGTCCCGTCGTTGAGCACCGCAGACAGGAACGGCGGCCCTTCGCCGGGCCGCGGCCCAAGGTCGGTGATGGCCAGCAGGATCGCGACCAGGGTGGGCAGCGCCACCAACATGGCGATGATCACCCAGGTGCGGGGCCGGCGGACCAGCTTGAGGAGCTCGACGCGGATCACGATGCCGCCTCCAGCACCACACGCTCCAGGTCCAGCCGGTACGGTCCGATCGCGCCCACCCGTACGCCGGCCGAGACCAGGTGCGCGTTGAGCCCGGCCACGTCGTCGGCCCGCACCAGCAGCCGCTCGCCCTCCACCGTCACCACCGCCGACCCGAGCAGCGAGGCCACGCCGAACGCGTCCGGCGTACGGATCTCCACCAGCCCGGTGGGCCGGAGCAGCGCGTCCAGCGGCTCTTGCAGCACCAGCCGGCCGCGGTCAAGCACACCCACCCGGGTACACATCTGCTCGATCTCGGCCAGCAGGTGGCTGGACAGGAAGATCGTGGTGCCGGCCGCGTTCAGCTCGAGCAGCAGCCGGCGGATCTCGGTGATGCCCTGCGGGTCCAGCCCGTTGGTCGGCTCGTCCAGGATCAGCAGCCGGGGCCGGCGGAGCAGCGCGGCAGCCAGGCCCAGTCGCTGCCGCATGCCCAGCGAGTAGGTCCGGGTCGGCCGCCGGTCGGCCGGGTCCAGGCCGACCTGCTCCAGCACGGCCGTGATCCGGTCCCGCCGGACGCCGCGGCGCATCGGATCCATGCCGGTCGCATCCAGCAGCCCGAGGTTGGCCGTCCCGGACAGGTGCGGGTAGGCGCCGGGACCCTCGACCAGGGCGCCGATCCGGGGCAGCACCGTACGCCGCGCCTGCGGCATCGGCGCCCCCAGGACCTCGGCCTCGCCGGAGGTCGGCAGCACCAGACCGAGCAGCATCCGCACCGTGGTGGTCTTGCCCGACCCGTTGGCGCCCAGGAAGCCGTACACATCGCCCTCAGGCACCTCGAGGTCGATCGCGTCAACGGCCCGCAGCTCGCCGTAGCGCTTGGTCAGCGCCAGGGTCCGGATGGCCGCACTCATAGCCGCACCTCGCGCCCGCTCGAGACCTTCGGGTCCCGCCTTCCTCCACGCGCTCGCCACCTGGGCCTACCGCTGGACACCGCCGTCGGTGGTGCCTCGCTTGCTCGTCCAGGCGGGACCGGGTCTCTCGCTACCCGACGCTCGGTGCTCATGTGGCCCTCAGCAGCTCGGCCGCCGCTCGTTGCAGCGTCTCGCCGGTCACCGTGCCGGTCAGCAGCAGCGCGCCCTGGCGCTCGCGCCGCGGAGTGAGCAGCAGGCCGACCGGCCCGACCGGGGCCAGGAGGCCCACGGTCGTCTCCTCCGCGCCGCCGCTGTCGCGCAGCCGCGCCCGCAGCGGACCGGCGACCTGGCCGCGCAGCGGCAGCACCATCAGCGTGGTCGGCCCGCGGCCGTAGACGCCGACCGCGCCGGGGTCGGCGCCGCTGCGGATGTCCAGCCCGGCCAGCGACGTCGGCAGGTCGTACGCGGAGAGCGCGTTCGCGGCCGCAGCCACGTCGACCGACTCCTCGAAGGCGATGTCGACCCCGGAGGCCGGGCGGAACAGGGTGGTCTCGGGGTCGGGCTCGGTCAGGCTGACGTCGCGGAACGCCGAGGTCAGCACCGGCCGAGAGTCGCCGGCGCCGGACAGCTCCACTCGCAGCGGCAGGCCGGAGGCCGGGTCGGCCCAGATGTCGACCCCGGCGATACTGGTCGCCCGCTCGGCGGGAACGAGGCGTACGCCAGCGGCCGCGATGCCGGCCACCCGACGGGCCGGCAGCGGGCTCAGCTCCGTCTCGCGTACCCCTTGCAGCATCAGCCGGGCCAGCGTCGGCGGCAGCAGGTCGGAGGCGTCGGGCAGCCGGATCTCGCTGACCGGCATGACGGTCGCGACCGAGGACTCGAAGACCCAGCGGACCATCGTCGGGCCGCGCCGGATCAGGTCCGTCTCGCCAGTGCTGCGAATGCGGTCGATCCGCCAGTCGTCGGCCGCCCGCCACCACACCCGGAGGTCGTTGTCCTCGCCGAGCAGCTGGGCCAGACCGGCGAAGGAGTCGCTGGTCGGCACCTGCAGGGCACCGGTGGTCTCGACGTATCCGGACCAGGGGCGGTCGGCCGATGCCTGGATCCTCGCCACCAGGTCCTGCGGGCTGACTTCGGGATCGGCGACCGGCCGGGCCTGCATGGCCACGGGGATACCGACCAGCGCGGCTGCCGTGACCAGCACGGTCAGCCAGCGCGCTCTCACGCCCGCCAGCGTAGGTGGCAGCGCGAAGGGAGGGGCCTCTCGCGCCGCTCCACCGAACCGGTCTCGCACCATCAGCACCTCCGATTCCCTCCGGGCGCCGGTCAGCGAGCCTCTTCGGACAGGAACCTTGACGTTGACGTAACGTCAGAGTTCCAGAATCAAGCCATGACCACGATGCCTCTCCCGACCGCCACGTCGAGGACGACGCTGCCCCTGTTCGTGGCGGCGGAGGCCCTCTCGCTGTTCGGCAACGCCTCGATCAGCATCGTGCTGCCCTGGCTGGTGCTCAGCCGCACCGGCGACCCGTCGGTCGCCGGACTGGTCGCGGCCGTCGCCGCGGTCCCGTCGGTCCTGGCCACCCTGGTGGGCGGCTGGCTGATCGACCACGTGGGCCAGCGCAGGATGAGCGTCATCGCCGACCTCGGCAGCGCGGTCTCGGTTGCCGGTCTGGCCATCGTCGACTGGATGTTCGGCCTGGACATCGGCTGGTTCGTCGTGCTCGGCGTCCTCGGCGCACTCTTCGACGTCCCCGGCATGACGGCCCGGGAGACCCTGATGGGCCGGGTCAGCCTGACCAGTGGAGTCGTCCTCGACCGGGTGGCGGCAATTCGGCAGAGCGTCTTCGGCGTCGCGTTCCTCGCCGGCCCGGCCGTGGCCGGCGTGCTGCTCACCCTGCTCGACCCCATCCGGGTGGTCTGGGTGACCGCGGCCTGCTCGGCCCTGGCCGCGCTCTGCACCCTGGTCATGCCGCTGGTCACGGCGACCACCGACGAGACGGTGCCCGGGCAGGAGCAGCCGGGTGGATTCGCCACCCTGTGGGCCAGCCCGGCGCTGCGGGCGATGGTGGTGATCGCCTTCGGCAACGCCCTGCTGGCCGCCCCGCTGCTCACCGTCCTGTTGC
>DASQVF010000184.1:0-11213 GCA_035640915.1 Propionibacteriaceae bacterium | reverse complement strand
GCAGTTGCCCTGACATGCTCGAGCCCATGCCGGATCCGGCGCCCTGACCGACAAGGTCAACCCGCGGATCCTGCTCGCCGCCTACTACTTCTTCCGCGGCGTGGGGCTGCTCGTGCTGCCCTGGCTGCTGGCCGAGACGGTCCAGGTCAGCATGCTGATCTTCATCATCGTCTACGGCCTGGACTGGGTCGCCACCGTGCCGCCGACCGTCGCCCTGTGCCGCGAGGCCTTCGGCGCCAACGGCATCATCGTGTTCGGCTGGGTCTTCGCCTCCCACCAGATCGGTGCGGCCATCGCCGCCGCGGCCGCCGGCGCCATCCGCGACACCACCGGCGAGTACACCATCGCCTGGTTCGGCGCGGCGGCCCTCTGCGCTGTCGCGGCCGCGGTGTCGTTCGGTATCCGGCGCACGCCCGCCACCGTGTTGTCGAGATAAGTGATCAGGATCGCCCGCCGAGCGTCATCAGGAGGAGCCACGCCAGCCCGGCGAGCGTGGATGGGCCTGGCGGGAGCCCGAGCTTGCGAGGGCGGATGGTTGCGAGCTGGGTGGGGTGGCTCCTGCTGACAGCGAGGACGGCCTGGCGGGAGCCCGAGCCTGCGAGGGCGGATGGTTGCGGAGCGGGCGGTCCCGACAACTCAGGCTGACCGTTCCGAGGAGGAGTAGCGGGGCCGGAACCGAACCAAGCGCAGGCTGTTGCCGACCACGAACAGCGAGCTCAGCGCCATCGCCGCGCCGGCGACCATGGGGTTGAGATATCCCGCCATGGCCAGCGGCAGGGCCGCGATGTTGTACCCGAACGCCCAGCCCAGATTGCCCTGGATCGTCCGCAGGGTCGCCCGGGCCAGCCGGATGGCGTCGGCGGCCCGACGCAGGTCGCCGCGCACCAGGGTCAGGTCACTCGCCGCGATCGCCGCGTCGCTGCCGCCGCCCAGGGCGATCCCGAGATCGGCCTGCGCCAGAGCCGCCGCGTCGTTGACCCCGTCACCCACCATGGCCACCCGCTGGCCGGCGGCCTGTCGCTCGCGGACCACTGCCACCTTGTCGGTCGGCAGCACGCCGGCGATCACCTCGTCGATGCCGACCTCTGCGGCCACCGCGTGCGCCGCCGCCCGATGGTCGCCGGTGAGCAGCACCGGGTGAAGCCCCATCGCGCGAAACGCGCGGACCGCCGCAGCCGACGTCGGCTTCACCGTGTCGGCCACCGCGACCAGGCCCCGCGCCTCCCCGTCCCAGCCGACGAGGACCGGCGTACGACCGGAGTCCTGCTCCGCCGCGTACGCCGCCCGCAGTTCGTCGGGCACCCCGAGTCCTTCGGCCTCCAGCAGCTCCCGCCGCCCGACCACGACCGTCCGGGACCCCACCTCCGCCACCAGCCCGAAGCCGGGCCGGTCCTGCAGCGCCGCCACCTCCGGCAGCGGTCCGCCCTCCCGGGCGTACCCGCTGATCGCCCGGGCGATCGGATGGCTCGAACCGGACTCCGCCGCCCCGGCGATCCGTACCAGCTCCTCCGCCGACACCCGCGGACCGGGCACCACCGCGGCCACACTCATCTGCCCTTCGGTCACCGTTCCGGTTTTGTCCAGGACCAGGACATTCACCGGACGGGCCGCCTCCAGCGCCTCCGGCCCCCGGACGAGGATGCCTAGCTGAGCCCCCCGACCGGTTCCGACCAGCAGCGCCGTGGGCGTGGCCAGGCCGAGTGCGCACGGGCAGGCGATGATCAGCACCGCCACCGCCGCCGTGAAGGCGAAGGAGGCGTCCGCACCCGAACCCAGCCAGAAACCGAGCGTGGCCACGGCCAACGCGATCACCACCGGGACGAACACCCCGGCGACCCGGTCGGCCAGCCGCTGCACCGCCGCCTTGCCGCTCTGGGCCTGCTCGACCAGCCGGGCGATCTGGGCCAGCTGCGTGTCGGCCCCGACCCGGGTGGCCTCGACCACCAGCCGGCCGTGGGTGTTCACCGTCCCGCCGACGACGGCATCGCCCGGCCCGATCTCCACCGGCACCGACTCCCCGGTCACGCTCGAGGCGTCCACCGCGCTGTGCCCGCTGACCACGACCCCGTCGGTCGCCACCGACCCCGCGGGTCCGACCAGGAAGACGTCGCCCACCCGCAGCTGGCCGGCGTCGATCACCGACTCCACGCCGTCCCGCCGCACCGTCACGGTCGTCGGCAGCAGGTTCAGCAGTCCGCGCAGGGCGGCCCCGGACCGGCGCTTGGCCCGCGCCTCCAGATAGCGTCCGACCAGCAGGAACGTGGTGATGCCGACGGCCGCCTCGAGGTAGAGGTTCGCCGTCCCACCGTGCCGCTCCAGCCGCAGCTCGAACGCGTGGGTATAGCCGATCTGCCCAGCCGCGCCGAACCAGAGGGCGTAGAAGGACCAACCGAAGGCGGCCAGCGACCCGAGCGAGATCAGGGTGTCCATGCTGGCGCTGCCCTGGACCAGGTTCCGCGCCGCCGTGGCGTGGAACGGCCAGCCGGCCCAAGCGACCACCGGCAGGCTGAACAGCAGGCAGAGCCACTGCCAGCCGTCGAACTGCCACGCCGGCACCATGGCGAGCACGATCACCGGCAGGCTGAGCACCGTGGCGACCAGGGTGCGGCGCCCCAGGACCCGTACGTCGTGGTCCGGGTCGCGCTCGCCCTCGCTCGGCAGGCTCGCCCCGTACCCGGTCCTTTCGATGGTCTCGATCAGCGCCTGCGGCGTGGTGGCGCCGCCGAACTGCACGCTGGCCTTCTCGGTGGCGTAGTTGACCGTGGCGTTCACGCCCTCGAGCCGGTTGAGCTTCTTCTCGATCCGGGCGGCGCAGGACGCGCAGGTCATGCCCGTCACGTCCAGCTCGATCGACTTCAGCTGCGTCGAGAGGTCGGTCATCGGCGGGCCTCGGCGGTGTAGACCAGCACGTGCTGCCGGTCGGCGCGGTAGAACTCGACGAACACGACGTAGGTCCCGGGCTGCGGTACGCCGCCCGCGAACTCCAGCCGCGGCCCGGTGCCGCTGGTGGACATGGCGTGGCGGTGGGCCATCGCCAGGTCGTCGGGGCGGACCACCACGGCGTGACCGGGCACGCCGTGTGACGGCTGCAGGTCGGTCACCGGCTTGCCATCGTCACTGACCCGAACGGCGATCTCCGCGCCGGCCCGGGTGCTCAGCCCACCGGAGATGCGGGCCTGTACCTGGTCAACAGTGATGGTGTCGGCGGGCGGCGGCAGGGGCTCGGGCCGGTAGTCACCGCGTACGGTCAGGTCCACGCCCAGCGTGATCGGCCGGTTCAGCGCCTTCGGCTGCAGCTCGACGACGACCCGCCACGGTCCCGGAGTCAGGCTGAGCAGCGCCCACCAGGACGTCCGCTCGCCCGGCGCGGGCATGACGTGCTGGAAGCCGGTCAGGTCGCGCCGGACCGCGAACAAGTGCACGGCGGCGGGCATCGAGTCGATCGGGTCCAGCTCGTCGACCGGAGCGCCGTCGGGGCCGGTCAGGCGCAGCTCGACGAACTGGTCCGGGCCCCGTTCCAGCTCCGGCTCCACTGCGGTGAGCGTGTAGCCGTCCACGGATCCGCTGAGCCCGCCGAGAGTGTTGTCGTGCATGGACGGCGGCGCGAGCAGGGTCGCCCACTGGGTCCCGGTCAGAAAGGCCAGGCCGAACACGGCGGCCAGGATGGCCAGGAATCCGGAGAGCTTGACGGCGACGGTCATACGGTCGAAGCGGCGAAGGCTGTCGAGGCCCGGCTCAGGCCGGCGTCAGGGCGTACCCCGCCTCGTCGACGGCAGCGGCCACGGCGGCGAAGGGGATCTCGGTGCGACTGGTCACGGTCAGCCGTCCGCTACCCAGGTCGACGGCGACATCGTCGACGTCGTCGAGGGCGCTGACCTCCTCGGTGACGGCGTGTACGCAGTGGTCACAGGTCATGCCGGTGACGACGTAGTTGGTGGTGGGCAAGGCGTTCTCCTCCGAAGTTGATGTTGTCGCGACGTGGGTCAGGAGCGGACCAGCCGAGCGATGGCGCTGGACGCTTCCTGGAGCTTGACCTCCGACTCCGGCCCGCCGCTCGCCGCGGCGCGAACCACGCAGTGGCTGAGGTGCTCGTCGAGCAGACCGAGGGCGACCGACTGCAGCGCGCTGGTCGTCGCGGAGATCTGGGTGAGGATGTCGATGCAGTACTGCTCGTCCTCGACCATCTTCTGCAGCCCCCGGACCTGGCCCTCGATCCGGCGGAGCCGCCGTAGGTAGTCTTCCTGTCGACCGATGTAGCCGTGGTGGCTGTGTTCGTCCATGGGTAGCTCACTCCTGTCAATACCCCCTTAGGGTATCCGATGCGCCACCCGGTACCCAACTCGTCCGATGTCGACATACCGTTTTCGCGCTTTGGGGATGGGCTGGGGATAACTGGCCGCCCCGTAGTTGCCGACTGCCCTGGTAGCGGCCCCGACTGCGCGGGGCGACACGCCGCCGCCCGGCGTCCGAACCAGTTTTCCTCCACGGTCTGTCCATGGAGTTACGCCTAGTCAGGTCGCTAATGTGCGGTGTGGCCCGGCATCGTCCCCAGGAGTGTCCGCAGGTCCTGCACAGGGTGGGCGCGTGTCGCCCACAACATATCCACAAGTCCTGTGGATAGTGGCTCTGGCGGGACTCGCCAGGCGGCCTCTCCTCGCCTTACGGTGGCCGGGATCCTCAGGCGTCGCCCGCCGCCGTCGGACTCAAACGAACTGTCAGTCGGTTCCCGTAGGTTCCGAACTGGCATTCGATTCAGACCCGGATCGGTACTGGAGCAGCGGAGGAGACCAGGTGAGTCTGGCCGAGGTGATGCCGTCCTACCGGGACGGCTCCTCCCAGGTGTCCGACCGTACGCCGCCGCAGGACATGGAGGCGGAGCAGTGCGTGCTCGGCGCCATGCTGATGAGCAAGGACGCCATCGCCGATGTGGTGGAGACGATCCGCGGCGCGGACTTCTACCGGCCGGTCCACGAGCAGATCTACAACGCGATCACCGATCTCTACGGCCGGGGCGAGCCGGCCGACGCCGTCACCGTGGCCGACGAGCTCGGCAAGCGCGGCGAGCTGCTGCGGCTCGGTGGCGCGCCCTACCTGCACACCCTGCTGGCGTCGGTGCCGATCGCGGCGAACGCCGGGTGGTACGCCGAGATCGTCCGGGAGAAGGCGGTGCTCCGGCGGCTGGTCGACGCGTCGGTGCGGATCGGCCAGATGTCGTTCGCGGGGGAGGGCGACGTCGACGACATCGTCGACCGGGCCCAGGCCGAGGTGTACGCGGTCACCGACCGCCGGGCGGCCGAGGACTTCAAGCCCCTCTCGGAGCTGATGCAGCCCACCCTGGACGAGATGGAGGCCATCGAGTCCCGGGGTGCCGGGCTCTCGGGGGTGCCGACCGGGTTCGCCGACCTCGACGACCTGACCAACGGTCTGCATCCTGGCCAGCTGGTCATCGTGGCCGCGAGACCCGGTATCGGGAAGTCGACGCTGGCCCTGGATCTTGCGAGAGCCGCCTCGATCAAGAACGGGCTCACCTCGGTGATCTTCAGCCTCGAGATGAGCCAGCTCGAGATCACCATGCGACTGCTGTCGGCCGAGGCGGGGGTGCCGCTGTCCCACATCCGCGGCGGCCGGATGAACGACCAGGACTGGAACCGGGTGTCGGCCAAGATGGGCCAGGTCTCGGAGGCGCCGATGTTCATCGACGACTCCCCGAACATGACCATGATGGAGATCCGGGCCAAGGCGCGGCGGCTCAAGCAGCGACATGACCTGCGGCTGATCGTGATCGACTACATCCAGCTGATGACCTCGGGCAAGAAGGTCGAGTCCCGCCAGGTCGAGGTGTCGGAGTTCTCCCGCCAGCTCAAGCTGCTGGCCAAGGAGCTGGACGTGCCGGTCATCGCTCTGTCCCAGCTCAACCGTGGACCCGAGCAGCGCAACGACAAGCGCCCGATGCTCGCCGACCTGCGCGAGTCCGGCTCGCTGGAGCAGGACGCCGACCTGGTCATCCTGCTCAACCGTCCCGACCTCTACGACAAGGACTCCGAACGCGCCGGCGAGGCCGACTTCGACGTCGCCAAGCATCGCAACGGCCCCACCAAGGTGATCACCGTGGCCTTCCAGGGTCACTACTCGCGGTTCGTCGACATGCAGCTATAGGAGGCGACAGCTGTCGCGACGTTCAGACGTCGTGGTGGCGCAGGCCAGGGCACCAGCCGGTGCTGGTGGTGCTCCGTGAGCGTCCGCCGGGTGACGGCAGGTGTCCGTGCCGCTGCCAACTGTGTCCGTCGTACGCCTGGTGCAGGAACTCTTCCTCCCAGGGCCGCCGCAGCAGCGCCCGGCGTTCGGCGACCTCCCGGTAGTTCAGCCAGAACCTTCGCAGCGCCCTCGTCCATGCGACTCGTCGAGTCCAGCCGGGGGCGGCATGGTCGCTGCTCAGCACCCGAATGCCGATAAATGCGCCTGCCACCAGAGCTGCCCACCACAGTGCGTCGGTCACAGCTCCACCTTGGCCCGATCCGGCATCGGCGGCCAGTGGCCGAAGTGACATGGTCCGCAAGAATCTTGCCACCACCGATGGGAGCGTCTCGGCCCGCGAAGTGGCCCTCCGCGGTGAGCACCTGAGCGCGCTATCGGCGCAGCTGCCGGCCTCCGACCGTCAGCTGCTCCAGGGCGTCCTCGGCCTGCGCCGCAGCGGCTCCCGACCGTTCCGTCGCGGCCGCCCCGGCGGCGGGCTTGCTGCCCGTGAACAGCCAGGTCTGGAAGAGGTCGTCGAGCTGCTCGCCGGACACCCGCTCGGCCACCCGGATGAACTCCGGAATGGTGCCGTTGCCGCCGGCCTTCAGCCGGGTCCAGGTGCGGAGGATCCGGAAGAAGTCCTCGTCGCCGACCTCCACCCGTAGTGCGTGCACCGCCATCGCGCCGCGGACGTAGACGGCGTTGTCGAACAGCAGCTCCGGACCGGGATCGCCGATCACCACACTCCAGAACGGGTCGTCGGCCGGGATGGCCGCGTAGGTCTCGTCGAAGATCTGCTGAGCCGTGCCCAGGCCTTGCTCCTCGCTCCACATCCACTCCGAGTACTGGGCGAAGCCCTCGTTGAGCCAGATGTGCTTCCACTCCGCCACCGCCACGCTGTCGCCGAACCACTGGTGGGCCAGCTCGTGCACGACGACCGAGTCCCCGCTCTCCGGCGAGGTGAAGAAGTACTTCGAGTAGACGGGCCGGGTCTGGGTCTCGAGGGCGAAGAACAGCTCCTCGTAGTCGTCGACGATCCCGCCGCCCGTCGAGAACGGGTAGCGACCGAACCTCTCCGCCAGGAAGTCCAGGATCTCGTCCTGGCGCGCAAGGGACCCCTGGGCGATCTCGCCGTACGTGGGCGACGCGGCGTTCTCGGGGTCCACCGGCTCGGTGAAGAGATCCGGGTCGATGGCGTCGTACATCCAGAGGCCGTCGTCGGTGCGGTACCTGCGGGTGTCGAACTCGCCGATGTTCACCGTGCTCAGGTACGAGGCCATCGGCTCGGCGGCGTGCCAGAGCCAGGTGCGCTGGCTGCCGTGGCGCTTGTTCCCGAGGAGGCGGCCGTTGGCCACGACCTCCAAACCGGCCGGAGCGGTGACGATGAACGTGTAGGAGGCCTTGTCGATGGGATGGTCGTTGACCGGGTACCAGGTGGCGGCCACCTCGGGCTGGCCGGCCGTGACCACGCCGTCGTCGGTGTGGATGAACCCGGACGGGATGCTGAGGTCGGGACCGATCACGATCTCGCTGGTCACCGGCACGCCGTCGTAGCGCACCACCGTGGTGAAGGTGCTGCCCTTCCGCAGCCCCCGCGAGGGTGTGATCTGCAGCTCGTGGTCGGTCCGGGACCAGGTCGCCGAACGGCCGTTGACCGAGATGGACCGGACGGTGAGCCCGACGAGATCCAGGTTGAACCGGGACAGGTTCTGCGTGGCCCGCGCCGTGATCGTGGCGACCCCGACCAGCCGATCGGTGGCCGGGTCGTAGGAGACCTTCAGCAGGTAGTGCTTCACGTCATACCCACCGTTGCCGGCCAACGGGAAGTACTCGTCGCCGACGCCGGGTGCGCCCGGTCGGAAGGCCTCCCCGGGCCTAGCCTCGGCCGGTGCGGCCGTGATGCCGAACAGAGCCAGGGCCACCAGCAGTGCCCCGCAGACGATGCGCCGACCGATCCTCATGGTTCTCCCCACTCAGTGCAGTGACGAGCCTGAACTTACGCCCGGCGCGACTGCGGTGGGAAGACCCGTTCGCCCTACTGCAGGCCGCCGCGTACGGCGGTGATCCGCTGGGTGTTGAACCCGAGCCAGTGCATCCGGCCGACGTAGCGGGCGTGCTCGACCTTGAGGCAGCGGTCCATGATCACGGTGACCCCGCCGTCGGTCGCGATCTGCGCGGCCTCGAGGTTGATCACGCCGAACTGGGCCCACAGGGCGGAGGCCCCGCTCGCCACCGCCTCCTCTGCGATTCCCGGCAACGCATCCGGCGCCCGGAAGACGTCCACCACATCCACCGGCTCCGGCACCTCGGTGAGGCTCGGATAGCTCTTCGCCCCCAGGATCTCCGACTCCCGCGGGTTTACCGGGATCACCCGGTACCCGTGCCGCTGGAGGTAGTAACCGACGAAGTAGCTGGCGCGCAGGTCGTTCTTCGACAGGCCGACGATGGCGATGGTTCGCGCGGCATGGAGCACGCGCTGGATCGTTCGCGGATCCTGGTATGTGGCGAGGTCGGTCACCGGGACACCGCCTCCTTCCCCGCGGACGCGGCCACGAAGGTGAAGGCCTGCTCCAGGTCCCAGATCAGGTCCGCCACCGACTCCAGACCGACCGACAGCCGCACCGTCCCCGGCCCGACCCCGGCCATCCGGAGCTCGTCGTCACTGAGCTGGCGATGGGTGGTGCTGGCGGGATGGATGATCAGGCTCTTGGCGTCGCCGACGTTGGCCAGGTGCGACCACAGCGTCACGGCGCGGATCAGGTCCTGCCCGCCCTCGCGGCCGCCCGCGCACTCGAAGGAGAAGACCGCGCCCGCCCCCCGGGGGAGGTACTTCTCGACCAGCGGCCGGTACCGGCTGGTCGGCAGGCCGGCGAAGATCACGTTCGTCACCAGCTCGTGCGCCTCCAGGAACTCCGCCACCCGCAGGGCGTTGTCGACGTGCCGGTCCATCCGCAGCGACAGCGTCTCCAGTCCCTGCAGGAACAGGAAGGCGTTGAACGGCGACAGGGCACCCCCGAGGTCGCGCAGCGTCTCCGCCCGCAGCTTCATCAGGTACCCGTAGGTGCCGAACGTCTCGTGGAACTGCAGGCCGTGGTACGCCGGCGACGGATCCGCGACCACCGGGAACCGTCCGTTGGACCAGTCGAAGGTGCCGGCCTCGACCACGACGCCGCCGATGCTCGTACCGTGCCCGCCGAGGAACTTGGTCGCGGAGTGGATCACGATGTCCGCGCCCCACTCGATGGGGCGGCACAGGTACGGCGTCGCGAACGTGTTGTCCACGATCAGCGGGATGTCGTGCTCGTGCGCGATCGCCGCCACGGCCTCGATGTCCAGGACGTTCCCACCCGGGTTGCCGATCGTCTCGCCGAAGAACGCCTTGGTGTTCGGCCGGACCGCCCTACGCCAGCCGTCCAGGTCGTCCGGATCCACCCAGGTCAGCTCCACGGTCATCTTGCGCAGCAGGTGCTTGAACTGGTTCACCGATCCGCCGTACAGCGCCGAGGACGAGACGACGTGGTCACCCGGCTCCAGCAGCGTGAACAGGGCAGCGGCCTGCCCGGCGATCCCGCTGGCGAACGCCACCGCCCCCGAGCCGCCCTCGAGGTTCGCCACGCGCTCCTCGAACACCGCGACGGTCGGGTTCATGATCCGCGAGTACGTGTTCCCGTACTCCTGCAGGTTGAAGTACGCCGCCGCCGACTCCGGGTCCTCGAAGACGTAGCTGGTGGTCTGGAAGATCGGTACCGCACGGGCACCGGTGTTCGGGTCCGGTCGCTGCCCGGCGTGCAGCTGCCGGGTTTCGAAGCCGAACTCGTGGGCCTCCTCGATCTTCATTGGTCTTGCACCTCGCGCCCGCTCGGCACCCGGTGATCCTGCCTTCCTCCGCGCGCTCGGTACCAACGGGGCACTCTCAGTTCGACAGTCGGCGGTACCTCGCTTGGTCGTCCAGGCAGGATCGGGTCCCTCGCTACCCGACGCTCGGCGCTCGCGGCGTCTCTTCTCACTTCTCCTCCCTCAGGAACCGGCGGATGATCGGCGTCTGCCGCGCCTCCTCGAGCAGGAAGCAGTCGTGGCCGTACGGCGCCTCGATCACGTGCAGCTCGACCGGCTTGCCGAGGGCGAGCAGGGCGTCGTGGATCTCCTGCGACGCCGCGGGCGGGTACAGCCAGTCCGAGCTGAACGCGATCAGCAGCGTACGCGCGGAGACATCCTGGAGCGCCCGGACCAGCGATCCGCTGCCGTACTGCCGGGCCAGGTCGAAGTAGGTCAGCGCGCGCGAGATGTACAGGTAGGTGTTGGCGTCGAAGCGTCGCACGAAGGAGTCGGCCTGGTGTCGCAGGTAGTTCTCGACCTCGAACTCCGGTTCGGTGATGGTGAACCGGATGTCCTCGGCGAACTGGAGCCGCCGGCCGAACTTGTCCGCCAGGGCCGGCGCGGACAGGTAGGTGATGTGGCCGACCATCCGGGCGACTCCCATCCCGGCGTCCGCCGTCCGGCCCGTGCCATAGTAGTGGCCGCGCTGCCAGGCGGGGTCGCGCAGGATCGACTCCCGGGCGATCGCGTTCCAGGCCACCCCCTGCGGGTGGAGGGCGTGGGTGCTGGCGATCGGCACGATGGCGTCCACCTGCTCCGGGTACAGCACCGCCCACTCCAGGGCCTGCATGCCGCCGAGCGAGCCGCCGGCCACCGCGGCCAGTCGCTCGATCCCGAGTGCGTCCAAGAAGGCGCGCTCGGTCCGCACCATGTCCGCGACCGTGATCACCGGGAAGTCCGACCCGTACGGCCGGCCGCTGGCCGGGTCGGTCGACGACGGCCCGGTGGTGCCCCGGCAGCCTCCGAGCAGGTTGGTGGAGACGACGAAGAACCGGTCCGTGTCGAAGGCCTTGCCGGGTCCGATCATCCCGTCCCACCAGCCGAGGCCGAGGCCGCGTACGCCGTCCCGGTCCTCGGCTGCGAACCCGTCCCGGGTGCTCTCG